>NZ_CP165783.1:1500000-1701392 GCF_000513895.2 Ensifer sp. WSM1721 | reverse complement strand
TATCAAAATCCCCTCGTGCGTTCCGCCTTCGACGGCCTTGGACAAAGGTCACCCCTCGCCGTTGGCGCACATGCGCTCGCCGTAGCCCTTAACAGAACAATCCCTGAATTACGTCGAAATACGCCAGATGCGGTCTAATCCGTTACAGGAATGATTCATCCTCTGATTCGCGTCAACCCATTTCTCGGATGTCCGCCTCGCGCCGCGGCGATGTTCCGGAAGGATGAAGCTTTCATGGAGGAACTGAAAAACAACTGAGAAAGCCTGTTACCAAACTGACATCAGAGCCCCCTAAAGAAGGCGCCCAAGCGGCGCTGAGCGGGGCCGAATGCTTCTCGCGCGGTGCCTCAAACTATCCTCGGAGGCCACGCTCCCCATGAAGATCGTCCAGATCAGCGACACCCATCTCAGCCCGTCCAAGACGCACTTCAACGACAATTGGGAGCCGGTTGCCCGCTGGATCGAAACTGTAGGGGCCGACCTCGTCGTCCATACCGGCGACCTCACGATCGACGGCGCCGATCAGGAAGACGACATCGCCTTTTCGGTCGAGCTCATCCGAAGACTGCCGGTGCCGGTGCTGATCGTGCCGGGCAATCACGATGTCGGCCACCTGCCCGGCTCGGACCAGCCGGTCGATGCGGAGCGGCTTGCCCGCTGGCGTAAGCTTGTCGGACCTGACTACTGGGCCTCCGACCACGGCAAATGGCGGCTGATCGGCCTCAATAGCCTCCTTCTCGGTCTCGACGATGCGGAAGAAGAAAAGCAGCTCCAATGGCTGGAGCAGGCGCTTGCCGAACGCTCCGGCCGTCGTGTCGCCATATTCGCCCATAAGCCGCTCTTCGTCGATGATCCCGCAGAAGGCGATACCGGCTACTGGAGCGTGCGGCCACGCCAGCGGCAGCGGCTCTGCGAGCTGATGGCCAGGAACGACGTCGCGCTCCATGCCAGCGGTCATCTGCATTGGGCCTGGCGAGGTCATCATGCGGGCACCGACCTCCTCTGGGCACCGCCGACCTCCTTCATCATCGATACGCTGGAGCGGGAAATGCCCGGCGAGCGCGTCGTCGGCGGGGTGCTTCACCATTTCAACGACGGGCACATCGAAAGCGAGATCGTCGTGGTGCCGGGACTAAAGCCGTACGTCATCGATCACGTGATCCACGAGGTCTACCCGCGCCACGCCAAGAAACTCGCGGAGGCGGCGCAATGAGCATTCTCGCGCTCCGCAACATCACCAGATCCTTCGGCGGCAACGCGATCCTCAAGGGCGTCAGCCTCGAGGCGAAAGAGGGCGAATTCATTGCGCTCGTGGGACCCTCCGGCTGCGGCAAGAGCACGTTGCTCCGCATCGTCGCGGGGCTCGACCATGCGGACGGCGGCGAGATCGTCATTAGCGGGCGCGAGGTCTCGTCGGTCGCCGCTGCAGACCGCAACGTCGCCATGGTGTTCCAGTCCTATGCCCTCTATCCGCATCTGACCGCCGGCCAGAACATCGCCGTGCCGCTTGCCATGCGGCGCCTCTCGGCCGCGCAGCGCCTGCCCTTCATCGGCAATCTTCTCCCGGGCCAGCGCCAGATTCGCGCCGACATCCAGCGGCAGGTCAAGGAGATGGCCGCTTCCCTCAAGATCGACCCTCTGCTCGATCGCAAGCCTGGCCAGATGTCGGGCGGGCAGCGCCAGCGCGTGGCGCTCGCCCGCGCCATGGTCCGCCACCCGAGCGTCTTCCTCATGGACGAGCCGCTCTCCAACCTCGATGCGAATCTCCGGGTGCACGCCCGCGGCGAGATCGTCGAGCTTCATCGCCGCGCCGGCGTGCCGACGCTTTACGTCACCCACGACCAGTCCGAAGCGCTGTCGATGGCCGATCGCGTGGCGGTGATGATCGGCGGCACCCTCCTGCAGCTCGCGCCGCCGCAGGAGATCTATGACGATCCCGCCCATATCGAGGTCGCGCGGTTTCTGGGACAGCCGCGCATCAACGTAGTGGAAACCCGGATGGATGCGTCCGGCGTGGTCCGCTTCGGCGCGCTCACGCTTGCGGTCGAGAACTCCGCCCCGCGCCATGCGGCCGTGATGATTGGCGTGCGACCCGAATTTGTCCGTCTGAGCGGAAATCCGAATGGCATCCTCAAGGCGCGCGTCGAACGGACCGAGTTTCTCGGCTCGGAAGTGATCGTCCATACGAGGCTCGATGCCATCGGCGAAGCGATCGTCGCCAAGGTCACGCCGGCTGAAGCCTCGGTGCTGTCTGACGGCATGCCGGTGTCGGTCGAGATCGAACCGGATCGGGCGATGCTCTTCGCGACGACGGGCCAACGGCTGCAGGCGAGGACGGTCGCGGTCGCCTCGACGCTGGAGAAAGCCCATGGCTAGCATCGCGAGCGACATGCCGATCGTTGCTGCCGACCGGCGCGAGGCGCGGATCGCCTGGCTTCTCGCCGCTCCGGCGATTACCCTCCTCTTCCTCTTCATCCTCCTGCCGACGCTCGCCGTGATCGTCCTAGGCTTCACCGATTTCGAGCTCGGCTATGGCGGCTTCCGCTTCGTCGGCTTCGAGAATTACGCGGAGCTGATCGGCGACCGCACCTTCCGCCGCTCGCTCTGGAACACCGCCGTCTACACGGCGATCGTCACGCCCGTCTCGATGGTGCTGGCGCTCGCGATCGCCCTCCTGATCGAGGCGGAAACGCGCGCCAGGGCCTTCTTCCGCACGGTCTATTTCCTTCCGGTCGCTTCGCTGCTCGTCGCCATGGCGACGGTCTGGCAATTCCTCTTTCATCCGACCATCGGGCCGATCAACACCTTCCTCGCCCAGTTCGGCATAGCCGGGCCGAACTGGCTCGGCGCCTCCGGCACCGTTCTCTACGGTCTTTCGATCATCGGCATCTGGCAGTCGGTCGGCTTCAACATGGTGCTCTTCCTCGCCGGCCTCACCGCCATCCCGCGCGAGCTCTACGCCGCCGCGGAAGTGGACGGCGCCAGGTCCTGGCTCGACCGCTTCCGGCTCGTCACCTGGCCAATGCTCGGGCCGACGACGCTCTTCGTCACGACGATCAGCATCATCAACTCCGTCAAGGTGTTCGAGACGGTGAAGACGCTCACCGAAGGCGGGCCGAACAAGGCCTCCGAGGTGCTGCTCTTCACCATCTACCAGGAGGGCTTCGTCTATCTCCGGGTCGGCTATGCCTCGGCGATGACGGTCGTCTTCCTCGCGATCCTCGTCGTCCTGATGTTCCTGCAGTACCGCGTCCTCGACCGGAAGGTGCATTACGCATGACCGCGCATAGTCTTTCCCTCGGTCGCATCCTGCGCTTCGGCCTCCTGTCGCTCGGCGCGCTCATCTTCCTCGCGCCGTACATCTTCATGATCTCGACGGCAGGCAAGGCGCAGAGCGAGATCTTTTCCTCCTCGCTCACGCTCATCCCCGAGCAATGGTCCTACATCGAGAACTTCACCAAGGCGCTGTCGCGCGTCTCGATGCCGACACTGCTTTTGAACGGCGTGATCGTCTGCGCGATGATTTTCGTGGTCCAAGTCGTCGTTGCCATCCCCTGCGCCTATGCCATGGCGAAGCTCAAGTTCCGCGCCGCGCGCTTCATGATGGTGCTGGTGATGCTGGGGCTGCTCGTGCCGATCCATGCGACGGCCCTGCCACTCTATGTCGCCTTCGATCGGCTCGCCGTGCTCAACAGCTACACGGCCCTCGTCGCGCCCTTCTCGATCTCGGTTTTCGCGATCTTCCTGTTCCTGCAATTCTTCCGCGCGCTTCCAGACGATCTGATCCATGCGGCCCGCCTCGACGGCATGTCCGAAATCGGCATCGTCGCGCGCGTCGTGGTGCCGAATGCCTGGCCGGCGATCACCGCCTTCGCGATCTTCTCGGTGGTGGCGCACTGGAACGACCTGTTCTGGCCGCTGGTCGTCGTCACCAACCAAGACTATGCCACCCCGCCGCTCGGTCTCCTCTTCTTCCGCGCCGCGGAGGCCGGCGACGACTACGGCGCGCTGATGGCCGCCACGCTGATCATCACCCTTCCCCTCGTCGCCGCGTTTCTCGTTGCGCAGAAGCGCTTCGTCGAGGGCATCACCATGACCGGTCTCAAGGGCTGACCGGTTAAACCAGGAGAGCGTCATGAAACATTTCAGGCAATTTCTCGCCGCCGCTGCGGTATCGATGACCTTCGCCGTTCCGGCTCAGGCCGAAACGGTGCTGACGGTGCACTACCCGATGCCCGGCTTCTTCAAGGACGTGATGGACACGATCTCGAAGAAGTTCATGGAGGAAAATCCGGGGATCAAGATCACCTTCGCCAATCCTTCCGCCACCTACGAGGAAGGCATCCAGACGATCATGCGGCAAGCCGGTTCGGCCGAGATGCCCGACGTCACCTTCATCGGCTTGAACCGCCTGCGCATGGTCAACGAACGCGACATCCCGGTCGACCTCGGCCCCTTCATCGCCAAGGACGGCAACATGGCCGAGCAGGGCTTCTCGGAGAATATTCTGAAGCTCGCCCAGGTCGGCGGCAAGCAGGTGGGCCTTGCCTTCGCGACCTCCAATCCGATCATGTACTACAACGCCGATCTCGTCCGCAAAGCCGGCGGCGACCCGGACAATCCGCCGAAGACCTGGGATGAGGTGATCGCGCTCGGCGGCAAGATCAAAGCGCTCGGCGACGGCGTCGAAGGCATCGATTTCCGCTGGCAGGGCGACGACTGGATGTTCTCCGCCCTCCTCTTCGGCGCCGGCGGCCACATGCTCAACGAAGACGAGACGAAGGTCGCCTTCAACGGTCCCGAGGGCCTGAAGGCGATCGAAGTGCTCGACCGCATGGTGAAGGAAGGCGGCCTGCCCGTCTTGACAAAGCAGGCCGGCGAACAGGCCTTCGTCGCTGGCAAGATCGGCTTCGCCTTCCAGACGACCGGGGCGCTCCGCAACACGATCAAGAATGTCGGCGGCAAGTTCGACCTGCGCACGGCGGCGATCCCGCTGATCGACCCGGTGAACGGCAAGCTGCCGACAGGCGGCAACGCCGTCGTGATCCTGACGCGCGACGCGGAAAAGCAGGAAGCGGCCTGGAAGTTCGCCAAATTCGCCGCCGGCCCCTATGGCGCCTCGGTCGTCGTTCCCGGCACGGGCTACGTGCCGAACAACGAGCTTGCCGCCAAGTCGCCGGACTATCTCGCGAATTTCTACAAGGAAAATCCGCTCTTCCGCGCCGGCCTCGAGCAGATGCCGCGCATGATCCCCTGGTACGCCTTCCCGGGCACCAACGGCGTCAAGGTCACCCAGACGATCGTCGAGAACCTGTCCCGTGTCGTCGAGCAGTCGGCAACGCCTGAGGAAGCGCTCAACGACGCCGCTGCGGAAGTGGAAAGCCTGCTGCCGCGGAGCTGAGCTTCACACCATCGCCTTCGTGAAAATCCCCCTTGAGCGCGCCTACTGCGTGTTGCCTTAATCCTAGCCGATTTAAGGAAACATGCGGTAGGCTCTAAATTGAGCCCTTGAGGCGCGAACCTTCGACTACTTCTGCCGTGGTTGCGAAAGCCCTGCTCCCGCTGAAACCAGCTTTCCAGCGCGCTTGGCCGTAACCGCCTCCACCAATGTCCGTGCCGCGTTGCGGACCTCTTCCTGCACCGCCTCGTCGGCATCCAATTCGTCATGGCTGAGCGCGTAAGGTTTCCAATAGCCGATATAACGATCCAGCTCAGCCAAGGGTCCGGCGGGTTCGAGATGCATGTAGCAAAGCCAGTCCGACAGGCTGCGCCGAACGTTTTCGACGCCCTCCACATCACCATGGACAATCACAGAAAAGAGCCGCCCGGCAAGATGTCGAGGATAGCTCCAGCCCTCGAGTTCAACCGCCTTGGCGAGCTTCGCATCCTTGCCCTTGGTCAAGGTCGGGTCAGGGTTGCCGCCGTCGGCGCAAACCAACCGGTCCATCATCAATTTTATCGGCGAAGACACGTGATACCAATTGACCGGCGTGACGATCATAATGCCATGCGCCTCAACCCACATCGGATAGATTTCGTTCATCCAGTCATGGACCTGTCCAAGCGAATAGTTGGGATAGCAGGAGCACGGCCAATGACAGAGAGCCGGCGATGTGGAAAAGCAGGCCTTGCAGGGATGAATCATCCGCCCATATTCGGCAGCGAGGCGATGCAATTCGAGAACGGTCGTCTTCACCCCGGCGGTTTGATCCATGGCTTCCTGCGCGATCCTCATCAGTCGGTAGGATTTCGACATTTCGCCGGGACAAGTGTGTTCGCTGCGGGACGACCCACTTATCAAAAGGATGCGCGCTGGACCGTCGGTCTCCAAGTGACGCTCTTGCGCAGCATGAACCGCATCGCGCGCCGCAAGCCAATCGACGGACAGTTCGTACTCGGGATCCTTGAACGCAGGTCCAGCCTTGCGGGTGTGAGGTGCCTTTCGCTGATGCTTATAAGCGTCCCACGCCGCCGATGCGATCTTGTCCAATTCCGATCGCAGATTATCAAAGGCCGGGTCCTGAAACCGGCTGAGGAAGCGGCGGCGAAACTCGGTCTCCGCCAGCCTGGGACTTGGCGTTCCCTTTCGCGGATCGAGCACTGCCGGCGAAGATCTTGTCCCCGTGCCTTTAGCCATCTTCCAATTCCTGTATACCAAGCTTGTCACGTGTAATCGGGCACGCCCGTGATTGTTCCGAGCGTCCGCGCATGCCTAGATCGCTGCTAATGCTTGCTTGGGTGTGCTTCAACGCGCGCTGGCTATGAGCATGTTGCGGCGATTGGACCTAAATAGCCCCGCCACACCCATCAGGCCCTGCGAGTAACAGGCTACTGCATGTTTCCTTAAATCGTACCCGATTTAAGGACAAAAACATGCAGCAATTCAAAGTGCTACAGCGTCCTTTGTGCGTCTGAAAAGACGCACGGCGCTGTAATGTTGATCCGCACTTGTTTCGAGGACCAAGCGTGATCTCACTTGACTGCGAAGCAGTAGATGAGACCGTCTCCGCCGGTGCTCCGCAATGCCTCCTGTGAGCAGCCACCTCGGGTCGAATGCGAAGAGTTCCATGACTTTGCCGCATCCGAGTCGTCCAAGCCGGTGCGGTCGCTGTGGCCAACAATAGCTGCGCCTTCCGCGCCGCCCATGGTCCAGTTGCCGCAGGTTTCCGGCGCTGCTGTCCCATCGGGCTTCGAGCCGGTCAGAATGTCATGGCGGTTCGGACTGTCACCGCGGCCGGGGATGACTTCGCCTTTTTCGTTGAGCGCCGTCTGCTTCGTCAGATTGTTGCGATCGCTGTGAAGTGAGGCGACGTCGTCGGCGATCTTTTCGCCTTTGGCGTTGTACCAGGGACCTGTCCCTATGCGATCCTTGGCATTCTCGGTGTCGGTGGAGAGATAGGCTCTCCAGGTCTTACCGGTCGAGCCGCTGGCCGTTGCCAGCGCGCTGCAATGGGCATCGGCGCCTGCAAGTCCTCCGAGATCTCCACCCATCCCCGGGTTTGTGCTGGTGACGAAGAAGCTCATTGAAGTGTCTTGAGCATGAGATGAGATGACCGAACAGGCCAGTGCGGCCATGACGAATACCAGCCGGCGTTTCATGGCTAACCTCCCTAAAAGTTCCTGGCTAAAGCCTATTGCGCGGAACGACGTCGGTAAAATCGAGATCTCGTGAGGGCACGAGAGGCGCCCGGCGCGCCGACAGCTTCAATCGGCCCGTTCTTATTTTGGCGTAGTTTTCTGGTCGAGGCGAGGGCCTGACTTTGTCGGCCCCGACCGCCGCTATGCCGCACGCATTTCATGCCGCCATCCTCACAGTCCCGCCCGGATAAAGCCGGTGACCGAGGCAGAGGTGCCGGCACTGCAGGGCATTTTCGGCGATATCGAGCAGCATGGCCGCCGCGGCCACGCCCATATCGCCGTCCGGCATCGCCATCGTCGTCAGAGACGGGCTCATCAGCCGGCCGATGGCGATCCCGTCAAAGCCCGCAACGGAAACGTCGTTCGGGACGGAAAGCCCCTCCCGCCGCAGCGCACCGACGACACCGAGCGCGAGCAGGTCGTTGGATGCGATGACCGCGGTAGGCCGGAACCCTTCCATCACTCCGGAGAGATCCAGTTGCTCGTAACCGTCGACGAAGGGGATCTCCATTGCGGGAAGTGGCGCATGCCCGGCCTCGTCCATTGCCGCACAATAGCCTTCGTAACGCAGGCGCGCGCGATCGGAGGAGGCGAAATGGCCAGCGACGAACAGGATGCGGCGATGCCCGTGGGCGAGGATGTGGCGGGTGATCTCGCGGCCGGCGCGATAATTGTCGACCGTCACCGCCGCAGGGAAGCGCGGAACCGGGCGGTTGTTGAGCAGGATCGTCGGAGGCAGGGCTGCCGAAAGCGCCTCGCTCGTCTCGGCATTGCAGAGCGTCAGGATCAACCCCGTCGGCCGCTGTTCGAGAAGCGCGGCGACCGCGCGCGCTTCTAAGGCCGGATCGTAGTTCGACTGGGCGATCAGGACACCGTGTCCGGCAGCCTGCATGCGATGCTGTATCCCTCCAAGCGAGGCGGCGAAGACCGGATTGGTGATGCTTGGGACCAGCACGCCAACGACCGGGCGATTGCGCACGCTCGCTCCTGCAGAAGACGGAGGCCTGTAGCCGAGTTCGGCCGCGGCGCGGCGCACCCGCCGCACCATCTCATTGCTGACCGGTCCATCGCCTTTCAAGGCGCGCGAAACCGTCGCCAGCGAGCAGCCGGCGTGAAAAGCTATCTGTTGCAGTGTCACCATCCCCTCCGCCTATCGCGCTTTCATGACAGCGGGGTGAATGGTCCCGAAGTGCAAGTCACCGGTTCGCCGGCGCACGGCCGTAAAGCAAGAGCATGACGATGATCACGACACCGTAGACGATCTGCCGGCCGGCCTCCGGCATCTGCATGACCGAAAGGATGGATTGCAGGAGGGTGATCAGGATGACGCCTGCGACCGTGCCGAAATAGGAGCCCCGCCCGCCGAGAATGGAGGTGCCGCCGAGGACGACCGCGGCGATCGACGGCAGCAGATAAGGGTCGCCCATCGCCTGCGCCGCCTTCGAGGCATAGCCGGCCAGAAGCACGCCGCCAAAGGCGCTCAAGGCGCCGGAGATGAGGAAAGCGGTCATGATGACGCGCCGCGTGCCGACGCCGGAGAGAAAGGCGGCGCGTTCGCTGTTGCCGATGCCGTAAACGGCTCGGCCGAAGGCGGTGCGGGTGAGCAGGAACACCATCGCGACGCTCACCGCAGCCCAGACGAGAATCGCATTCGGCAGACCCGGAACAACCGCACCGGTCGCGAGCCACCGTACGGCATGCGGCGCCGAATCCTGCGGCGAGAAGCCGCCGGTGTAAACGACCATCAGTCCCTGCGCCACGACATTCGACGCGAGCGTTACGATCATCGAAGGGATGCGCAGGAATGCCACCCCGATGCCGTTCAACAGACCGAAGGCGACGCCGCAAAGCACGCCGGCAGGAATGGCGGCAACGGAGCCGGTGTCGCCGAAGCCGGCGACGGCGCAGGCCATCATCGCGCCGGCTGTCATCACCCAGGGGACGGACAGATCGATGTGGCCGAGAAGGATGACGACCATCATCCCGGCGGCGACGACACCGAGGAAGGAGGCGACCTTGAGCTGCTGCAGCAGGTAGTCCGGGGACAGGAAATTGCTGGAATAGAGACTGCCGAGGAAGAGCAGCAGCAATATGCAGCCGAAAGCGGTGACGACGGCAGGATCCGCGCGGCGAAGAATGCCGGGCAAGCGCGCCCTGATCGAAATGCGGCCCTCGGACGTCTCGCTCATCGGAACCAATCCAGACGGTTTCGTACACGCAACAGGGCGAGCGAACCGATGCTGACGGCGATCATCAACACGACCCCCTGGAGCAAGGGCTGCCAGAGCGGCTCGACGTCGAAGGCGAACAGCATGTCGCCGGTGGTGCGGGCGGCAAAGGCGCCGAAGATCGCCCCGACGGCGCTGCCGCGCCCGCCATAGAGCGACACGCCGCCGAGGACGACGGCGGCTATCGACCAGAGCGTATAGGCGCTGCCGCTGGCATAGGCGGCCTCGCCGGTATAGGTGAAGAAGGTAAGGAACAGTCCTCCCATGCCGGCGAGCAAGCCGCCGAGGAGATAGGCTGCGAACTTGCCGCGCCGGATCGGCATGCCAGACATGAAGGCGGCCGGCTCGGAGGAGCCCGCCGCGTAGGCCGCCCGGCCGACGACCGAGCGCCGGAAGGGCAGCCAGACGATCAGCACGACCGCCGCCAGCGCGACAAGGCTCGACGGGATGATGCCGAAGAGCCGTCCTGTCAGGGCGTCGGCGAGGTCCTCGTTGACGGAGCCGCCGGGAAATGGCCTCAACAACAGAGCCAGGCCGAAATAGACCGCTCCGGTGGCGATGGTCGCGACGATCGGCTGCAGACGGCCGTAGATCACCAGGAGCCCGTTGATCGCGCCGCAGAGCATGCCGGCCGCCAGCACGGCCACGACACCGAGGGCGCTCGGCACCGCTGCCCCGACGACGATCCAGGAGGCCAGGCAATTGGTGAGGACGAAGATCATGCCGACCGACAGGTCGATGCCGGCGGTGATCACCACCAGCGCCTGCGCCATGGCGACAAAGGCAAGCAGCACGCCCTTGTTGGCGGCCGTGTGGACGACATTCGCGGTGAAGCCGGCCGGATGGTTGGCGACATAGACGACGAACATCACCAGAAAGATCGCAAGCCCCATCAATGTGCCGCGCTGTTCGTTCAGCCAGAAGCGCCAGTCGCTCATGCCGCCGTCCCCTCCTGCCCTGCCTGGACGTTGAGGGCGCTTGCGATCAGTGCCCGTTCGGTGATCTCACCGCCCTCGAGTTCACGGACGACGCGCCCGTCATAGAGGACCAGCACCCGGTCGCAGCAGCCGATCAGTTCGTCGTAGTCGGTCGAATAGAAAAGGATCGCCGCACCGGTCTCCGCCAGCCGCCGCAGCAATTGATAGAGCTCCTGCTTCGTACCGACGTCGATGCCGCGTGTCGGGTCGTTGAGCAGGATGATCCGGGGCGTTCGCATCAGCCATTTGGCGATGACGACCTTTTGCTGATTGCCGCCGGAGAGCGCGCCGACGGGCACGTCGAGGCCGGCGGTCTTGATCTCCAGAAGACGCACCATGTCATCGATCAGGCGCTCCTCCTCGTCCCGGTCGATGATGCCGCCCCGCGAGACACGGTCGAGGGCGGCAAAGGACAGGTTCTCGCGCACCGTCATCGGCAGCATCAATCCCTCCGTCTTGCGGTCCTCCGGGATGAGCGCCATGGAGAAGGGCGCTTTGCGCGCCATGGCCGGGCTGCTGATCGTCACGGGCGCTCCGTCGATCAGCACTGAACCGGTAACCCCGCGAAGCACGCCGAAGAGAGCGAGAAGAAGCAGCCGCTGGCCTTGGCCCTCGAGGCCGCCAAGGCCGACGACCTCGCCCTCGCCCACCTCGAGCGAAATGTCGCGCAGCCGATCGGTCCAGCCGAGATTGCGGCATTCGAGCACCGGCGCCTTTGCGGGTTCGGGCGCCCGGATGGCCTTCGGCGGAAAGACGTGGCTGTATTCGCGCCCGATCATCATTTCGACGATCTCGCTGTTGCTGCGCGTCCCGGCCTCGAAGGTCGCGACATTGCGCCCGTTGCGGAACACCGTGCAGGTATCGGCAAGCTCGGCGATCTCATGCATGCGATGCGAGATGTAAAGCAGGGCAAGACCCTCCTCCCGCAGGCGCTTGAGCACCGCGAAAACCTTGGCGACGTCGCCGGCCGTTAACGCCGAGGTCGCCTCGTCGAGGATGAGCGCGCGCGGCTTTACGGCAAGCGCCTTGGCGATCTCGACCATCTGCCGGCGCGACAACGGCAGATCCTTCACCGCGGCGCGCGGATGGATGTCCTCGGCGCCCGCGCGCGCCAGGGCGTCCTCCGCGATCGCCCGTTGGGCGCGCCGGTCGATCATGCCGAAACGGCGGGGCGGATTCGAAATGACGATGTTGTCGGCGACGCTCAGGTCTGGAATCAGCGACAGTTCCTGGAAGACGCAGGCGATCCCCGCTGCCGCCGCTTCGGCCGGCGAGCGGAACGTCACTTCGCGACCGTCGAACAGCATGTGGCCTTCGTCCGCCGCCACCACGCCGGCCATGATCTTGATGAGCGTCGACTTGCCGGCGCCGTTCTCGCCGAGAATCGCGTGAATCCGGCCGGGCGAGACCTCCAACTGCGCATTCTCCAGCGCGCGGACGCCGCCATAGCGCTTCGATATGCCTTCCATGCGGATGAGCGGCGGCGGTGTCTCTGCTGCAGTCATGAGGCGCGCCTCGGAGCGTGGGTTGCCGGCGCATGCCGCGCACACACGGCATGCGCCTCAGTCGTTCAACGGGAACCTACTGGTTCTCCTTGCTCTGCCCCATGATCTCCTGGGCGGTAAAATTGATGTCGCAGGTCGGGAAGGCGTTGCCGACGAAGAAATTGTCGGACTGGTCCGGATAATAATCCTGGCCCTCCTTGAAGTTCGGATCCTCGACGATCGCCAGCGGCAGCTTGATCGATTGGGGCACGACCTCACCCTCGAGGGCCGCAATCGCCGTCTTGATGGCGACGGCAACCTGGGCGGGGCCGGTGCCGGCGGACGAGCACTTCAGCCCGTCGGCCGAGTGCTTGGCGCAGAACTTGCGGAAGCCGTTCTCGGTTTCGCCGCCGAAGGGCACGAAAGGATGGCCGGCATCGATCATCGCCTGCACGACGCCGGTATCGCCGCCCTGCGCGGTGATGCCATCGAACTTCTTGTGCACGGCAATCGCATCGGCCGTCGCCTTCTGCGCTGTCGGGTCGTCCCACTTGCCGAGCACCTCGACGACCTCCCACTTCTTGCCTGTCGCGGCGAATGTCTCCTGGATGCCGTTATGCCGGTCGGTGTCGACAGAGGTGCCCGGGACGCCGCGGACCTCTAGGATTTTGCCGCCTTCCGGCAGATGCTTGGCGAGCCAGTTGGCCCAAAGCACGCCGAGGCCTTTCTGGTCGACGTTGACGTTGATGGCGTCCTCGGTGTCGAGGATATTGTCGAAAGCGACGAGAACAACGCCGGCTTCCTTCGCCCGTTTGATGACCGGCCCGAAGGCGGTCGGGTTCTGGGCATTGACGATGATCGCGTCATAGCCGGAGTCGATGAAGTTGTTGATCGCCGAGATCTGCGCCGGGACGTCCTCGCCAGTCGAGACGACCTTGAATTCCTTGAGCTTGGCCGCGATGTCCGGCTGTGCGGCATAGGCCTTGGCCGTCTGGATCATCTGGATGCGCCAGGTGTTGGCGATATAGCCGTTGGCGAGTGCGATCCGATAGGGCCCTTCCTTCTTCGGGAACTTGAAGAATTTCGTTTCGGACGACCAGGGTGCGAAGCAATCCGGGTCGGCCGAAGGCCCGCTAACGATTTCAGGTTCCGCATGGACGGTGGTGGATAGAAGCGCGAGTGCAGCAGCCGTGAGAATGCCGCTGACGAATGTTCCGGTCATCGAATTCCCTCCCGTTATCTTACTGGGACAGGGCATCGAAAGAGGGCGCAGACATCGATTGTTCGCCGCAGACACGTCTGCGGCCTACTGCATGTTTGCTTTGATCGTACCCGATTTAAGGACGAAAAACATGCAGCAAATTCAAAGCGCTACAGCATCCCTGTGCGTCCGAAAAGACGCACGACGCTGTAGAGCACCGGAGATTCAAACGTACACGAAGAATGCTCCGGAGCTTTCTGAAGCATCCTCTGGTCTCAGTGTTCTGGAACCAGATTTGCTTCAGTCGCCGATCCGGCACGACATATCGATACGCGAGTCCAATGACGCCAGACAGGCTCCTCCCGGGGCGTCGGAGCGAAATGGTAGCCCTACCAATATCTTATGTAAAGCGGCAGGCGCCGGGCCTTCGTGCGTGCCTCGCGAATGCAAAACAGCGCAGCCTCCGCAGCGCTGCTTTGCAGGTCTCGGCTCAGCCTTGGTGTCCGGGGCGCATCGGCTGGCCGAAGCGGTCGGCAAAAGCCTTGATCGAGCCGCGGCCGAAGCGTCTGACGCGGCGTCTGACGAGAACGGACATGACGCGCGCTGCGGTGGAGAAGGTCATCTCGTCGAGCGGGCCCTCGCCGTTCCAGGGCTTGGTCAGACGTTCGGTGACGATGCCGAGCATATTGGCGGGCATGATGTCGGTGCAGGGTTTCATCCACTCGAAGACATCGCTGATCGGAAGCACCTTGCCTTCGAAGGAGACGATCGGCTCGGGCATTCCTTCGTCCCAGTCGTCGTAGGCTTCGAGCGCATCTCTGAAGAGAGTCTGGAGGGTGATCGGGGCATGCCCTTCATAAAGGGCGGGCAGCAAATTCGTCATTAGGGTCTCCTCCGATTGGTTAGGCCGGAAACGCGAAATGGCCAATTCTGTCAGCGATAACGGATTGTGATGCGCGTTCATAAAACGTGCAGCGGCAGTATGGTTCAAAGCCGGGCCGGGGGCAAATACAATCGATTAAAGCAGTGGATTTTTTATCGTGCTCCGACAGCAAGGCATGCTCACTGGAAGGTGCAAGCCGCTGAATTGCTAGAATAATCTACCCTGTGGAAAACCCAGCTACACCGTCAGATGCCGACGCGCCTCCGGGGTATCGAGCGTCTCTGCAGCTCCTTGATGAACAAAAGCGCCGCGGTCCATGATGTAGACGTGATCGGCTAGCTCACGGCAGAAATCGAGATATTGCTCGACGAGCAGGATCGCCATGCCGGTCGAGTCCCGCAAATATTTGATCGCGCGGCCGATATCCTTGATGATCGACGGCTGGATGCCTTCCGTCGGCTCATCGAGAACCAGAATTTTCGGGCGCGTGACAAGCGCGCGGGCGATAGCGAGCTGCTGCTGCTGGCCGCCCGATAGATCGCCGCCGCGTCGGCCGAGCATGGTCTTCAGAACCGGAAACAGGCTGAAGATGTCTTCTGGAATCGATCGCTCGGCGCGTTTCAGCGGCGCGTAGCCGGTCTCGAGATTCTCCTTGACCGTCAGCAGCGGAAAGATTTCGCGGCCCTGCGGCACATAGCCGACGCCCTGTTTGGCGCGGCGGAACGGCGCCAGCCCGTCAAGCGAAACGCCGTTGAAGGAGATCGCGCCCGAACTCACCGGATGCTGGCCGGTGATTGCCCGAAGAAGGCTCGACTTGCCGACGCCATTGCGACCGAGCACGCAGGTGATCTTGCCCATTTCGGCCTTGAAAGAGACGTTGCGGAGCGCCTGGGCGGCGCCGTAATGCAGGCTGACGTCTTCGACGTTCAACATCGTTTAATCCTCCCGCTCACCGGCCGAGATAGTTTTCGATCACCTTTGGATCGTTGCTGACGAAGTCGATGGACCCTTCCGCCAGCACGGATCCTTCCGCAAGGCAGGTGACCTTGACGCCCAGATCACGGATGAAGCCCATGTCGTGTTCGACGACGACGACCGAGCGGGTTTTGGCGATTTCCCTAAGCAGGATCGCGGTTTCCGCCGTCTCCGCGTCGGTCATGCCGGCGACCGGCTCGTCGACGAGCAGGAGTTCCGGCTCTTGTGCGAGCAGCATGCCGATCTCTAGCCATTGCTTCTGCCCGTGCGAGAGATTGGCGGCGAGATCATCGCGGCGCGCCGTCAACCGCACGGTTGCGAGAATCTCCTCGATGCGGTCCTTGTCCTCTCCAGTCAGGCGATAAAACAGCGTCGCGAAGACGCCGCGGCTGCGATTGAGCGCCAACTCCAGATTGTCCCAGACGGTGTGGCTTTCGAAGACCGTCGGCTTCTGGAATTTGCGGCCGATGCCGAGCTGGGCGATCTCCGCCTCGTCCTTCTTCGTGAGGTCGATATCGCCCTTGAAGAAGACCTCGCCCTCGTCCGGCCGCGTCTTGCCCGTAATGATGTCCATCATCGTCGTCTTGCCGGCGCCGTTCGGGCCGATGATGGCGCGCAGTTCCCCCGGCTCGACGATAAAGGAGAGGGAATTCAGCGCCTTGAAACCATCAAAGGAGACGGAGACCCCGTCGAGATAGAGCAGGCTTTTCGGTTTCTTCTCGGTCATCACGGGTCACTCCGCGGCCATGGATTCGGCGGCCGGCAGGCTCGCCTCTTTGTCATTCTCGTTTTCCTTGCGGGCGGATGCGCGCAAGGCACGCCGTTTTGCAAGATATTGCTGCGCGGTGCCGACCACGCCCTTCGGCAGGAACAGCGTGACGAGAACAAACAGCCCGCCGAGCGCAAAGAGCCAGAATTCCGGAAAGGCGGCGGTGAAGATGCTTTTTCCGCCATTGACGAGGATGGCGCCGACGATCGGGCCGATCAGCGTGCCGCGGCCGCCGACCGCGGTCCAGATAACGACCTCGATCGAATTGCCGGGCTCGAACTCGCCCGGATTGATGATGCCGACCTGCGGCACATAGAGCGCGCCGGCGACGCCCGCCATCATGGCGGAGACGGTAAAGGCGAAGAGTTTCATGTGCTCGACGCGGTAGCCGAGGAAGCGCGTGCGGCTTTCCGCATCGCGCAGCGCCACCAGCACCTTGCCGAATTTCGAGCGGACGATGCCCGAGGTGATGACAAGCGAGAGGGCAAGCGCCAACGCCGATGCCGCAAAGAGCGCGGCGCGCGTGCCGTCCGCCTGGATGTTGAAGCCGAGGATGTCCTTGAAGTCCGTCAGTCCGTTATTGCCCCCGAAGCCCATGTCGTTACGGAAGAAGGCGAGCAGAAGCGCATAGGTCATCGCCTGGGTGATGATCGAGAGATAGACGCCGTTGACACGGGAGCGGAAGGCGAACCAGCCGAAGACGAAGGCGAGGAGCCCCGGGACGACGACGACCATCAGGGCCGCGAACCAGAACATGTCGAAGCCGTACCAGAACCACGGCAGCTCCTTCCAGTTGAGGAAGACCATGAAGTCCGGCAGCAGCGGGTTGCCGTAGGAGCCGCGCGCGCCGATCTGGCGCATCAGATACATGCCCATGGCATAGCCGCCGAGCGCGAAGAAGGCAGCGTGCCCGAGCGAGAGGATGCCGCAGAAGCCCCAGACGAGATCGAGCGCCAGCGCCAGAAGCGCATAGGTCAGGTACTTGCCGAAGAGCGAGACGAGATAGGTCGGCACATGCAGCGGATGGTCCGGCGCCGTCAGGAGGTTGAGTGCCGGAATGACGAGCGCCAGCCCCAGCAGAATCGCCACGGCGATCAGGACGGTGCGGTCCGCCGATTTGATGAGAAACGAGGTGATCATGCTTCCACCGCCCGGCCCTTAAGTGCAAACAGCCCGCGCGGCCGCCTCTGGATGAAGAGGATGATCAGCACGAGCACGAGGATCTTGCCGAGCACGGCGCCGGCATAGGGCTCCAGGAACTTGTTGAGGATGCCGAGCGAGAAGGCCCCGACGAGCGTGCCCCAGAGATTGCCGACGCCACCGAAGACCACGACCATGAAGCTGTCGATAATGTAGCCCTGGCCGAGATTGGGCGAGACGTTGTCAATCTGCGAGAGCGCGACGCCAGCCATGCCGGCAATGCCGGAGCCGAGCGCGAAGGTCAGCGCATCGACCCATGGCGTGCGGATGCCCATGGAAGACGCCATGCGGCGGTTCTGCGTCACCGCCCGCATCTGCAGGCCCATCGGCGTCTTCTTCAAAAGAAAGAGCAGCGCGGCGAAGACGGCGAGCGCGAAGACGATGATCCAGAGGCGGTTCCAGGTGATCGTCAGGCCGCCGAGCTCGAAGGCGCCGGACATCCAGGACGGGTTGCCGACCTCGCGGTTGGTCGGCCCGAAGATCGAGCGCACCGACTGCTGCAGGATCAGCGATATGCCCCAGGTGGCAAGCAGCGTTTCGAGCGGCCGGCCGTAAAGGAAGCGGATGACGCCGCGCTCCATTGCCAGCCCGACGGCGCCGGTGACGATGAAGGCAAGCGGCAGGGCGATCGCGAGCGACCAGTCGAAGAGCGCCGGGAAGGATGTACGCAACACCTCCTGAACGAGGAAGGTCGTGTAGGCGCCGAGCATCACCATCTCCCCATGCGCCATGTTGATGATACCCATGACGCCGAAGGTGATGGCAAGGCCGATCGCCGCAAGCAGCAGCACCGAGCCGAGCGACAGACCGTACCAGACGTTCTGGCCGGCCGCCCAGAGCGCCTGCGTCTGCTCGATGCTGGCAAGGGCCGCCTCGATATCCGGCTTGAGGGTCTCGTCGGCCGAGCCAAGGGCGGATGAAAGAATCGAAAGCGCCTCGCGGCCGCCGTTCTCCTTCAGCGTTCGCACCGCCTCTTTCTTCTCCTCGGTCGGCCGATCGGAGATGATGAGGGTTGTGGCGCGCGCCTGTTCGAGCATGGCGCGGACCTCGGCGTCCTTCTCGGCAGCAAGCGCATTCTCGATTGCGCCGAGCGCGTCGGCATTGGGCGACTGCAGGACCGATTGCACGGCCTTGAGGCGCGCGTTGCGGTCCGGGCTTAAAAGCGTCAGGCTGCCGAGAGCCGTGCGCACCGCGCGGCGCACGCTGTTGTTGACCTTGACCTTCGAGAGCGACGCCTTCGGCGCTTCGCCGGCGCTTTCGCCGGAAACCGGATCGGTAAGCGTCAGGTTCGAGCCGCTCTCCTTCGTCAGAAACACCTGGCCATCGGCCTTGCGGGCGTAGAGATTGCCTTCGCCGAGCGCTTCGAGGACGGGCACGACCTTGGGATCACCGGTCTTCGCCAATGCCGCGATGTGCTCGTCGATCTCGGACAGCTTCGCGGTCCCGAGCGCGTTCACCAGGTCGCGCAATCCGTCCTCCGCTCGGAGCCCGGTTGGGACTGCGGCAAGGAGGAGCAAGGCAACCAGCACGGATTGGATGATGCGGTACATTGGCTTCTCGATTCAGGAAGGTGAGACGCGGGCGGGAAACCGCATATTGTCCGCATCTCTGACGCAAAGTCCCTCCGTCCGAATGGACGCTTTCGGACGGAGGGTATTTCGGGCTATCGGTTCGTCATGAAAAGTGCCGCTCAGGGGGCAGCCATACCGCGGCTACCTCCTGGAACATGTCTTTCGTCATGAAATCAGGAGCCCTTGCCGCCGCATTTGCCCGTGGCGACGTTGAAGTTGCCGCAGGACATGGGCGCGCGCCAGTCGGAGATCAGATCCTTCGAGTCCGGCAGGTAGTCGGACCATTCGTCGCCGACGACAAGGCCGGGCGTTTCCCAGACCGTTTCGAACTGGCCGTCCGACTGGATTTCACCGATCAGCACCGGCTTGGTGATGTGGTGGTTCGGCATCATCGTCGAATAGCCGCCGGAGAGGTTCGGCACCGAGATGCCGATCATCGCGTCGAGCACGGCGTCGGTGTCGGTGGTGCCGGCTTTCTCGACCGCCTTCAGCCACATGTTGAAGCCGATATAATGAGCTTCCATCGGATCGTTGGTGACCCGCTTGTCGTTCTTGGTATAGGCTTTCCAGGTTTCGATGAACTCGGCATTGGCCGGATTGTCGACCGACTGGAAATAGTTCCAGGCGGCGAGATGGCCGACGAGCGGGCCGGTGTCGAGGCCGGCGAGTTCTTCTTCGCCGACCGAGAAGGCGACGACCGGGATGTCCTCGGCCTTGACGCCCTGGTTGGCGAGTTCCTTGTAGAAGGGCACGTTGGCGTCGCCGTTGATCGTGGAGACGACCGCGGTCTTCTTGCCGGCCGAGCCGAACTTCTTGATATCGGAGACGATCGTCTGCCAGTCGGAATGGCCGAAAGGCGTGTAGTTGATCATGATGTCCTCGGGCTTGACGCCCTTGGAGATCAAATAAGCCTCGAGGATCTTGTTGGTCGTGCGCGGATAGACATAGTCGGTGCCGGCGAGCACCCAGCGCTCGACCTCTTCGTTCTCCATCAGATAGTCGACGGCCGGGATCGCCTGCTGGTTCGGCGCCGCACCCGTGTAGAAGACGTTGCGCTGGCTTTCCTCACCCTCGTACTGGACCGGATAGAAGAGGATAGAGTTCAGCTCCTCGAAGACCGGCAGCACGGATTTGCGCGACACCGAGGTCCAGCAGCCGAAGACGGCGGAAACCTTGTCGACGGAGATGAGCTCGCGCGCCTTTTCGGCAAAGAGCGGCCAATCCGAAGCCGGATCGACGACGACCGCCTCGAGCTTCTTGCCGAGCAGACCGCCCTTCTTGTTCTGCTCCTCGATCAGCATCAGCATGGCATCTTTAAGCGTCGTCTCGGAGATCGCCATGGTTCCCGAAAGCGAATGAAGGATGCCGACCTTGATCGTGTCTTCGGCGGCGAAGGCGCCGTTGAACGCGGTCGTCGAAAGGACGGCAGCGAGGAATGCGCCGGTGACGCGTGCCCTGATAGTCATCTGGTTTGAACCCCTCTAGTTCTGATCGCCGCAACGGAGCGTTCGTTCTCCTTACCGTTGCTAGAGGGATATTCAGCGAGCGGAGTTGCACTGCACATACGTCATTCTACGTAGGTGCCGGGGGTAAGAAGGAAGCTTTGGCTAAAGCTGCCGGGATTGCCGGCGGCTGAGACCAAGCAGCGAGCGCGTCCGCACCTAGAAAAGGACCTTCAGTCCCGGCGCCCATGCCAGGGGTCCGGCCCCGGATCACGCCCGGCTGCCACCTCGGCCAGACGGTCGAGGTAGTGAGCCCAGCCTTCCGCATGGCCGGCGCATTGCTCGGAATTGGGCAGGCCGGTATGGGTGAGGCGCAACAGCGTTCCGTCCGGCTTCTCGATCAGATCGATCTCGACCTCGCTCGAACCCGGCGGCACCTCCTCGCTGCCGTCCCAGCCGAAGCTGTATACCAGGCGGTGCACCGGCACCACCTCGCGGAAGGAGCCGCGCGCGAATCGAGCGCCGGTGACGTTGACGAGGTAGAGGCCGCCGGGCTCCGGCTCGACCTCGGCCTCGGTTCCCATCCAGCGCAGGATCTTCTCAGGATCGGTCAGCAGAGCGAACACGGCGGCGGGCGGCGCCGGGACATGCGTTTCGCGACGAACGACGAGGGCCTCTTGCATTGGTCTCCCCCTGGTTGCCATAGCCTAAGGCGATGATAGACCGGCTGGCCTGCCGGCGCCACCCACCTATCGCGCCGCGCACCCGATCAAAGCCCGGAATGTCGCAGCAACTCTTTGGATTCCTGCGAGAATTCGTCATTGAGATCGATCCAGATTTAAGGTTGCACGCCGCGGATGACAGGTCGGGGGTCGTGCCGGTATGATCGCGGCATGGATCTGCCCGCACCCCTCGCATGGCTGGTGGACGAGGCCAGTGCCTCGGATCACGGCGCCGACCGGTTCCTAGCCGACCTCGGCGACCGTCTCCTGGCCGACGGCCTTCCCGTGGCGGGCGGCGCCCTGACGCTCTCCGTGCCGCATCCGATCATCGCCCGCCGCACATGGCTGTGGCGAGCCGAAGGCGGGGCGGTGATCGAGGCTCTGGGCTTCGCCGGCGGTCCGCCGAGCCAGGCCGGACACGACTGGCTCGCCGGGCTCGGCCCGGTACTGGTGGAGACGGCCGCTGTGGCGCCGAAGCGACCCGTGCTGAGCTGGGCCGGAACGCGACCATTCGATCCCGCCGAGACCGGCCGGTTGCGCGAGGTGGCACGCTTCGCCGCGGCGCCCCTGGCGGCCATTGCCGAACGGGCGACACTTGCAGCGCTGCTCGAGGCCTATCTCGGCCGGCGCAGTGCCGCCCGGGTGCAGGCCGGCGCGCTTCGCCGCGGCACCGGAGAGACGATCCGCGCCGCGCTGCTCTATGCCGATCTGCGCAACTTCACCGGGCTCTCCGAGGTGACCGAGCCCGCGGTGATGATCGCCGCCCTCGACGCCTGGTTCGACCGCGTCGCCGGAGCGATACATGCCTTCGGCGGCGAGGTGCTGAAGTTCATCGGCGATGGCTTGCTGGCGATCTTCCCGGTTACCGGCCGGCCGGTCGAGGCCTGCGAGGCGGCGCTCCGCTCCGTCACGGCCGCCCGCGCCGGCATGGCCCATCTCGACGCCGCGCGTGTAGCCGAGGGGCTTCCGCCGCTGCCCTTCGGCACGGCGCTGCATCTCGGCGATGTGCTGTGGGGCAATATCGGCGCCGTCGACCGGCTGGACTTCACCGCCATCGGCCCCGCGGTCAACCTCGTCAGCCGGCTGGAAGGGCTGTGTCGGCCGCTCGGTCGATCGGTGCTGATCTCGGGCGCGGTCGCGGCCGAGACCACGATGCCGCTGGTGCCGCTCGGCGAACACGCGCTACGCGGGATCGCGACGCCCTGCGCCGTGTTCACCATGCCGGATGCGTGAAGGGCGAGCGCTGTCAGGGCAGCGGCTTTCCACTCCTCAACGAGGGGCGATCTGCTCATAGGTGCACTGGCGCGGATCCTTGTCCGGCCGCCAGCGCATCAGCTTCGTGCCGTGGCGAAAGCGGCGGTTGCTGACGTGGTCGAAGCGCACCTCGACGACGAGTTCCGGGCGCACCGGCTCCCATTCTCCGCTGCGTTCGCTGCTCCAGCGGCTCGGGCCGCCGGGCGCCTTGCCGGTGAAGCCCGGCGGTTCTATGAGCGCCTCGAGCCGGCGCGTCAGTGCCGGCCGCTCCTTGTCCGAAATCGTCGCGGTGAAGCCCACATGGCTCAGCGTTCCATCGGTATCGTAAAGGCCGAGCAGGAGCGAACCAACCTCCGAGCTGTCGCTTTCGTAGCGGAAGCCGCCGACGACGCAATCGGCCGTCTTCAGCCGTTTGACCTTCACCATCGCCCGCTCGCCGCACTCGTAAGGGCCGTCGCGCCGCTTGGCGACGACGCCGTCGGTGGCGCCCGCTTCCCAGGTGGTGAGCCACTTTTCGGCCTCATGCCGGTCCAGCGTGAAGGGCGAAAGCTCCAGCTTTTCCGCACTGGCGTTCCCTGCGGCGAAGGCTTCGAGCGCTGCTCTTCGTTCGACGAGGGGCCTGTCGGTGAGGACCGCTCCGTCGGTGGCGACCAGCATGTCGAAGAGGATGAGCTTGGCCGGCGTCTCTTGCGAGAGCTTTTGAACACGGCTTGCCGCCGGATGCAGGCGCATCTGCAGGGCGTCGAAGGAAAGGCCGCCGTTCACTTCGATCACCAGTTCGCCGTCGACGATGAATTGTGCGGCGTTGAGCTGCCTGAGCAGCGCGACGACCTCCGGGAAAAAGCGCCCGAGCGGCTTGCCGGACTTCGCCCGGAGATCGACCTCGTCGCCGGATTTGAAAGCAAGGCAGCGGAAGCCGTCCCATTTCGGCTCGTACTGCCATGCACCGTCACCTGGCAGCTCCTGGGCGGAGCGCGCCTCCATCGGCGCCGTACTCACGGGCAGCGCGAAAGCGCCGGCAGATGCACGGCCTTCGGACGATCCCGCCCCTCGGGTTGGGCGTAGCGGCCCAACCCCCTTCGGCGGCTTTCGCTGTGCGGACGAAGCCATTGTCCACTCCGTTGCCGTACCGGTCTATTTCAAGAAGAAATTGTCTGGCATGCGATCGGGAGCCAATCGTCTGCAGAACCTCCTCCGAAATGATCTTGGTGGGATCGAGGATGTCGAAGTCGAACTTTCGGCCATGGCAGCACTCCTTGGTCGAAGACGGAATTGGCAAGAAACCTTGGCCGCCGAGGTTGGTTCCGCCAGCAGACCGAAAATCGCGCGGTCCCCCTCGCCCTTCCGGCCAGAATCGACGAATGGATCACCAACGATGTTCGGAATGGAGCCAATGGGTATAGGCGCGCTCGGTCTAATTGGCGGCGATGGCGCGGCGCCCGGCGTCAGTTACACTGAGCTATCACGCGCTTGCTGGTCCTTGCGCTCGGCGGTTAAGAATGATCCTGAGCCGGGCTTCGTTCTGCCGGGAGCTATCGGCTCCGGCGCTCTCCGGCCCCTGCGGTGTAGATGGCCGCCAGTCGAACTCCTCCCCGAGCGCGTCTCTCGCCTGCGGGCCATCCAGCCGATAGAGAAGAGCGATGATTATCTCCCTGTCGCTGATGCCGCAGTCGGGCTCCAGATACTCGTCGAGATCCCTCCGGCAGTCCTCGATTAGCCTTCGCATCTTCTCGGCGCTCATGGCTGTCCTCAATCGAGAGGTCCTGAGTTGCGGCGCCAGAAGGGCGTCTGCGCTGTCGCCCGGAACCCTTCGCATGTCCCAGGGCGGCTGACGATGGTGCCGTTTCCCCGGGGCGCTCACTCAGGACGATATGTGCCAGGAAAGGAATTCGGCAACGGTCATAGGACCTGTGGACAGTGCCACCTCGGACTAAGGTCCTATAGATTGCGGTTGATGACGCCTCAGTTCGCTGTTTTCCCGCAATGCAGCAATTTCGCTGGCCTGCTGCCTGTGTTACGAAATGATGACTGGCGCATTCGGCCGGCACTGCGAGATATCACGAGGGACCATGGCGGCACGCCAGCGCATCATTCCCGTTCGACGAGAATATAACCGCTGGGTCGCCAACCAGACGCTCGAAGACTATGCGCTGCGCTTCACCGCCAAAAGCGCGCGGCGCTTTTCCTCCGAGCGCATCTCGCAGACGGCGATCGGCGCGATCTCCTTCCTGGCGCTCGAAGCCATCGGCGGCGCCATCACCATGTCCTACGGCACCACCAATGCGATCGTCGCGATCCTTATCGCGAGCGTCATGATCCTTGTGGTCGGCCTGCCGATCAGCCGCTATGCGATCCGCCATGGCGTCGATATCGATCTTCTGACGCGCGGCGCGAGCTTCGGCTATATCGGCTCGACGATCACCTCGCTCATCTATGCGAGCTTCACCTTCATCCTCTTTGCGATCGAGGCCTCGATCATGTCCGGGGCCTTGGAGCTGGCGCTCGGCATACCGCTTTGGATCGCTTACATCATAAGCGCCGTCGTGGTGATCCCGCTCGTTACCCACGGCGTCAAGCTGATCAGCAAGTTCCAGCTCGTCACGCAGCCGTTCTGGATCGTGCTCAACATCCTGCCCTTCGCCTTCATCGCGCTTGCGGACTGGGAGAAGGTGGGCCTGTGGCTCGCCTATGCCGGCGTCCACCATACGTCCGGACCCTCGGGCACCATCGCACCCTTCGATCTCGTCGAATTCGGCGCCGCGTCGGCTGTGATCTTCGCGCTGATGGCGCAGATCGGCGAGCAGGTGGACTTCCTCCGCTTCCTGCCGCCGGACGGTGAGCGCAAGCTGCATCACCGCATCGCCGTCTTTCTCGCCGGTTCCGGCTGGGTGATCGTCGGCGCACCGAAGCTGCTCGCCGGCTCGTTCCTTGTCGTCCTGGCGCTCAGTGCCGGGGTGCCGTCGACGAGAGCCGCCGATCCGGCGCAGATGTATTACACGGCTTTCGGTTACATATTCCCATCCGAGACGGCGGCGCTCCTGTTGATGGTCGCCTTCGTCGTCGTTTCACAGTTGAAGATCAACGTGATGAACGCCTATGCCGGGTCGCTCGCCTGGTCGAACTTCTTCTCGCGATTGACCCATAGCCATCCGGGCCGCGTCATCTGGCTGGTCTTCAACGTCGCGATCGCGCTCCTGCTGATGGAGCTCGGCATCTACCGCCTGCTCGAAGAAACGCTCGGCATCTTCTCGATCATCGCCATGGCCTGGCTGTGCGCGATCTCGGCCGATCTCTTCGTCAACAAGCCGCTGGGCCTGTCGCCCCCCGGCATAGAGTTCAAGCGCGCCCATCTCTACGACATCAATCCCGTCGGTCTCGGCACGATGGGCGTGTCAGCGTTCCTCGCGCTCGCCGCACATTTCGGCGCCATGGGCGCGATCGCCGCCTCGCTCGCCCCCTATATCGCGCTCGTCACGGCCTTTGTCGTCTCGCCGCTGATTGCCTGGTGGACCGACGGAAAATTCTACCTCGCCCGCAAGCCGCGCAAGAGCTGGTTCCGTGAAAGCGAGATCACCTGCTCGATCTGCGAGCACCCGTTCGAACCGGAGGACATGGCCTGGTGCCCGGCCTATGCGGCGCCCATCTGTTCGCTCTGCTGCTCGCTCGACAGCCGCTGCCACGACATGTGCAAGCCGAAGGCCCGGCTGAACACGCAGGTTGCGACGGTCGCGAAAACGCTGCTGCCGGAAACGATCGTCGCCAAGCTCGCGACGAGGCTCGGGCGTTATGCGATCTCGGCGATCGTCTCGATCACCGGCATAGGCATCATCCTGGCGATGATCGCCCACCAGACGACAGCCGGCTCACCCGAAACCGCGGCCGTCGTCGAGCGCACGGTCGCGATCGTCTTCTTCGTCTTCGCCATCGTCGCCGGCGTCGTGTCATGGTTCTACGTGCTCGCCCATGACAGCCGGGTCGTTGCCGAAGAGGAATCCTCGCGCCAGAACACGCTACTCCTCAAGGAGATCGCCGCTCACAAGAAGACCGACGCGGCGCTGCAGAACGCCAAGGAGGCGGCGGAAGCGGCAAACCGCGCGAAGAGCCGCTACGTCGTCGGTTTGAGCCACGAGCTGCGCACACCGCTCAATGCCGTGCTCGGCTACGCGCAAATCCTCGAGCGCGACGAGACGATCCCGACGTCACGCCAGGGCGCGATCAAGGTAATCAAGCGCAGCGCCGATCACCTCTCCGGGCTGATCGACGGCCTGCTCGATATTTCCAAGATCGAAGCCGGCAAGCTGCAGGTCTATTCGAACGAGATCAATATCCACGACTTCCTCGACCAGATCGTCGACATGTTCCGCCCGCAAGCGCAGGCGAAGGGGCTTGCTTTCGAGCACAATCGCGCCACATCGCTGCCGCAATTTGTGCGAACCGACGAGAAGCGGCTGCGGCAGATTCTCGTGAACCTGCTTTCAAACGCGCTGAAGTTCACCGAGCGGGGACGCATCCGCTTCGATGTCGCCTATCGCAGCCAGGTCGCGAGTTTCACCATCGAGGACAGCGGCCGGGGCATCAGCGAGAAGGACCTGCCGAAGATCTTCGACCCCTTCCAGCGGGGCGAGGCGGAATATCGCATGCCAGGGCTTGGGCTCGGCCTGACGATCACGCGGCTGCTCACCCAGACGCTCGGCGGCGAAATCTCCGTTGCCAGCGAGAAGGACAAGGGCACCAGCTTCAAGGTGCGGCTGATGCTTTCGGCGGTCGATCGTCCGGCCGCGCTCAAGGATCCGATACGCAAGGTCCGCTCCTACAAGGGACCACGCAGGACGATCGTCGTCGTCGACGACAACGCGGATCACCGAGATCTCATGCGCGAGGTGCTCCTGCCGCTGGACTTCACCGTTCTCTCGGCAGCAAGCGGTGCGGATTGCCTGGCGCTCATCGACGGCACGAGGCCAGACCTCTTCCTGATCGACATATCCATGCCGGGCATGAGTGGCTGGGAGCTGGTGACGCGGCTCCGGGAGGCGGGTCAGACGGCGCCGGCGATCATGCTTTCCGCCAACATCGGCGATGGCTCGGCGGCGGGCGCCACCGGTCACAGCGATACGCTTGCCAAGCCCTTCGGCGTGCGCCAACTCACCGACAAGCTGGCAATCCATCTCGGCCTCGAATGGATCCATGAAGGCGACGTCCAGGAGACGCCTCCTGCGGACGGAAACAGAGCGCTCAAGAGCCCCGGCGACCATCATGTGAAGGAATTGATCCAGCTCGGTGAAATCGGCTACGTGAGAGGCATCGAGGCGAAACTGACGGAGATTGCCCTGAATCCGGAAAACCAGGCCTTTGTCGAAGCGGTCAACGCCTATGTTCAGGCCTTCGACTTGTCCGGCTTTGACGCTTTCCTGAAGCGGATGCTCTCGGAGGAGACGAACGCCCGTGCCTGAGACCGCCTCCCCGCGCGACATCGTGCTCCTCGTCGACGATTCCCCGGAGGCGCTCGGCTTCCTGACCGAAGCGCTGGAACAGTCCGACTTTTCCGTGCTGATCGCCACCTCCGGCAATGCGGCACTCAACATTGCCGACCGCATCACGCCGGACATCATCCTGCTCGATGCGGTGATGCCCGGCATGGACGGTTTCGAGACCTGCATGCGGCTGAAGGCGAATGCCTCGCTCGCCCAGGTGCCGGTCGTCTTCATGACCGGATTAACGGAGACGGAGCACGTGGTGCGCGCGCTCGAAGCCGGCGGCGTCGACTATCTGACGAAGCCCATCAATATCGACGAATTGCGCGCCCGCATCCGCGTCCATCTCTCCAATGCGCGCTCCGCCCAGAGCGCCCGCGTCGCACTCGACGCCGCCGGCCGGCATCTGCTCGCCGTTCGCGGCGACGGTACCGTGCGCTGGTCGACGCCGCAGGCGACAAGGCTCGTCAACGCGGCGACCGGCAGCGACGACGGCCTGGCAGTGGTGACTGGGCGGATTGCCGAATGGATGCGGGAGCGCGACAAGCACGGAAGCGAAAAGCACGGCAGCTTCACCCTGCAGCGCGCGGCCCAGACCGGCCTGCAGATTTCCTATCTCGGCGCGATCGGCGCCAACGAGTATCTCTTCCGCCTGACCGCCGAGAACGGCATGAGCGACGACGAGATGCTGCGCCAGCATTTCCACCTCACCCAGCGCGAGTCGGAGGTGCTTCTGTGGATCGCCAAGGGCAAATCCAATCGCGACATCGGCGAGATCCTGGGCTTGAGCGCCCGCACGGTCACCAAGCATCTCGAACAGATCTATGTGAAGCTCGGCGTCGAAAACCGGGCCTCCGCCGCGGTCAAGGCGACGCAAGTGCTGCACGGGATTTAGGTAAGGCGAGGCGGCCTACCCCTCTGGCCTGCGACTGTCGTCACGCCCAGAGCTTTCGTGTCAAAAAAAGCGCGGCCTGGAAAACCAGACCGCGCCAATCGCACTCAGCGTGCGTTGCCCTGGGAGGCAGCTTATTCGGCGGGTTGCACAGCCGCCGGAATGGTTTCGACCGGCGCCGCTTCGCCGCCGAGCGCTGCGGAAAGCTGCGCTTGGTCAAGCTCTCCTTCCCACTTCGCCACCACGACGGTTGCGACGGCGTTGCCTATGAAGTTGGTGATCGCCCGGCATTCCGACATGAAGCGGTCGATGCCGAGGATCAGCGCCATGCCGGCGACCGGCACGGAGGGAACGACGGAGAGCGTTGCGGCAAGCGTGATGAAGCCTGCGCCGGTGATACCGGCAGCCCCCTTCGAGCTCAGCATCGCGACCAGCAGCAGCAGGATCTGATCGCCGTAGGAGAGCGGCGTATCGGTCGCCTGGGCGATGAAGAGCGCCGCAAGTGTCATGTAGATGTTGGTGCCGTCGAGATTGAAGGAGTAGCCGGTCGGAATGACGAGGCCTACGACCGAGCGCTTGCAGCCCGCCTTCTCCATCTTGTTCATGAGGCCCGGCAGTGCGGCCTCCGAAGACGAGGTGCCGAGCACCAGGAGCAGTTCTTCCTTGATGTAGCGGATGAGCGATACGATCGAGAAGCCGTTATAGCGCGCCACCGCACCGAGGACGACGAGGACGAAGAGGAACGACGTCAGATAGAAGGTGCCGATCAACATGGCGAGGTTGGCGATCGAGGCGATGCCGTATTTGCCGATGGTGAAGGCCATGGCGCCGAAGGCGCCGACCGGGGCCGCCTTCATCAGGATCGCCACCAGCCGGAAGATCGGTAGCGTGAGCGCCTGCAGGAAGTCGACGACCGGCTCAGCCTTCTTGCCGACCATCGCCAGCGAAATGCCGAAGAGCACCGAAATAAACAGGACCTGCAGGATGTCGCCCTCGGCGAAGGCGCCGACAAGCGTCGTCGGAATGACGTTCATCAGGAAGCCGGTGATCGACTGCTCATGCGCCTTCTCGGTATAGGTCGCAACCGCCTTCGCATCGAGCGAGGCCGGGTCGATGTGCATGCCGGCGCCCGGCTCGACGACATTCGCGACAACGAGGCCGACGACGAGCGCGAGGGTGGAGAAGGTCAGGAAGTAGACCATCGCCTTGCCGGCGACGCGGCCGACCTTGGCGAGATCGGTCATGCCGGCAATGCCGGTCGCAACCGTCAGGAAGATCACGGGCGCGATGATCATCTTCACGAGCTTGATGAAGGCGTCGCCGAGCGGTTTCAGTTCGGTACCGATGTTCGGATAGAAATGCCCAAGCAGGATGCCTGCGGCGATCGCGGCCAGCACCTGGACATAGAGGTGACGATAAAAGGGTGTCTTGCCGCGGACCTCCGCGGAATGTTCAATGATCATGATGATATCCTCCACGAGGGGCGCCCAGTCCGGCGATATGCCGGGCCTCCCGGGCACTTTCCGAAGATCGACAGCAGCCGCTGCCTTGTGGAGCTATTCAGCAACGAGCGTGCCAGTTTGCCGCGACATCATCAAAGTGTTGAATTCATTGAATCCTGCGAAAGTACATTGCAGGGTCATTGATTAACCTGTGCGGGAATCCGCACAGGTCGTCTGGCATGCTGAGCGAAAACATGCACAATGCGGGCATGATCAAACAGCCTCCAGATGCGGACGATCCCGGCGCGTTGCGCCGCCGGGCGCGGCGATCATGGTTCTTGTTCGCGGTGGTTGCGCTGGCGCTTCTCGCCGCCGGCGTCTTCGCCGCCGGCGGATATGGCCGATCGCAAGCGCTCGACAGCCTCGCCGAGCAGAGCCGGATCGACGCCAGCCTGAAGGCTTCACTGCTGCGAGCCGTCGTCGAACGGCAGCGCGCGCTGCCGCTGGTGCTTGCCGACGACGCGGCCATTCGGGAAGCGCTTACCGCCCTTGACGACCAGGCGCTCGACCGGATCAACCGCAAGCTCGAAAGCCTTGCGGCGAGTGCAGAGGCGGCGGTCGTCTATCTGATCGGCCGCGATGGCGTGGCGGTCGCGGCCAGCAACTGGCGGGAGCCGACGAGTTTCGTCGGTAACGATTATGCCTTCCGAGACTATTTCCGACTGGCGATGCGCGACGGCAAGGCCGAACATTTCGCGATGGGAACGGTGAGCAAGCATCCGGGCCTTTACATCTCCCGACGCGTCGACGGGCCGCAAGGCCCGCTCGGCGTGATCGTCGCCAAGCTCGAATTCGATGCGCTGGAGGCCGACTGGCGTTTGTCGGACAAGCCGACCTATGTCACCGACCGGCGCGGCATCGTCCTGATCACCAGCCTGCCGTCCTGGCGCTTCATGACGACGAAGGCGATCCCCGAGGAACGGCTCGAAGGCATTCGAGAGAGTCTTCAGTTCGGCGACGCACCCTTGCTGCCGCTGCCCTTCCAAAGGATCGACGCCCGGCCGGACGGCTCCTCGACGCTCGATGCCCTGCTGCCGGGAGCCCGCGCAGAGACATTCCTGCGCGTCGAGACACTGGTGCCGTCGACGAACTGGCGGCTCGAACAATTGTCGCCGCTGAAGTCCACGCTCGCGGCAGGAGCGAGAGGAGCGCAGCTCCTCATGCTCGCCATGCTGGTTCCCTTGATTGCGTTCGCCGCATTCCTCCTGCGCCGGCGTCAGGTTGTCGCCCTGCGATCGGCGGAGGAGCGGCTGGCGCGTAACGAACTCGAAGCGAAGGTCGAGGAGCGAACGGCCGACTTGCGAATGGCGCGCGACCGGCTCGAAACCGAGATTGCCGATCATCGCCAGACGACGGAGAAGCTGCAGGCCGTGCAGCAGGATCTCGTTCAAGCGAACCGCTTGGCGATCCTCGGCCAGGTCGCAGCCGGCGTCGCCCACGAAATCAATCAGCCGGTCGCCACCATTCGTGCATATGCGGACAATGCCCGCACCTTCCTCGACCGCGGCCAGAGCGCGACCGCCGCCGAGAACATGACGAGCATCGCCGAGCTCACCGAGCGCGTCGGCGCCATCACCGACGAGCTGCGCCGCTTTGCCCGCAAGGGCCATTTCGCCGCCGAACCGACGGCGATGAAGGATGTCGTCGAGGGCGCGCTCATGCTTTTGCGCAGCCGTTTCGCCGGAAGAATGGACGCGATCCACATCGAGCTGCCGCCCGACGGCTTGAAGGCGCACGGCAACCGCATCCGACTGGAACAAGTGTTGATCAACCTCTTGCAGAACGCGCTGGAGGCGATCGATGACCGTGACGGCGGCAAGATACAGGTGCGCTGCGAGGAGACGGCGAGAGGCATCGCGCTCACGGTTGCCGACAACGGCCCCGGCATTCCGGCCGATATCCGCGACGAGCTGTTCACGCCCTTCAACACCTCCAAGGAAGAAGGGCTCGGCCTCGGTCTAGCGATCTCCAAGGAGATCGTCTCAGACTATGGCGGCACGATCGACGTCGATAGTGGCGCGTCCGGCACGACATTCACCGTCCATTTGCAGAAGGCTGACGCGCAATGAGCGGCACCCCCTCCGTGTTCCTGGTCGACGACGATCACGACCTGCGCAAGGCGATGCGGCAGACATTGGAGCTCGCGGGTTTCGCGGTCTCGCCCTTCCCCAGCGCGACGGAGGCGCTCGCCGCACTGACTTCCGACTTCGGCGGCGTCGTCATCAGCGATATCCGCATGCCGGGCATGGACGGCCTCGCCCTCTTCCGCAAGATCGCGGAGCTCGACCCGGACCTCCCGGTGATCCTGGTGACCGGCCATGGGGACATACCGATGGCCGTGCAAGCCATTCAGGATGGCGTCTACGACTTCATCGCCAAGCCTTTCGCCGCCGACCGGCTCGTCCAGAGTGCGCGGCGCGCCGAGGAGAAGCGGCGCCTGGTCATGGAGAACCGTGCGCTCAGGCGCGACGCGGAGGCCGCCTCCGACAGCCTGCCGCTGATCGGCCAGACCCCGGCGATGGAGCGGCTGCGCCAGACGCTGAAACATATCGCCGATACCGACGTCGACGTGCTGGTCGCGGGTGAAACCGGCAGCGGCAAGGAGGTCGTGGCCACGCTCCTCCATCAATGGAGCCGGCGAAGGAACGGCAATTTCGTCGCCCTCAACTGCGGTGCGCTGCCCGAAACGGTGATCGAGAGCGAGCTCTTCGGCCACGAGCCCGGCGCCTTTACCGGCGCCGTCAAGAAAAGGATCGGCCGGATCGAGCACGCGAGCGGCGGCACGCTCTTCCTCGACGAGATCGAGGCGATGCCGCCCGCGACCCAGGTCAAGATGCTGCGCGTGCTCGAAGCGCGTGAGATCGCACCACTCGGCACCAATACCGTCCGCCCCGTCGACATCCGCGTCGTCGCGGCAGCGAAGATCGATCTCGGCGATCCCGCCGAGCGCGGCGACTTCCGTGAGGATCTTTACTATCGCCTCAACGTCGTGACGCTACAGATTCCGCCCTTGCGCGAACGGCGCGAGGACATCCCGCTGCTCTTCTCGTACTTCCTGAAGCGCGCATCGGAGCGGTTCGGGCGTGAGGTGCCGGAAATTTCAGCGGCCGTCCGGGACCACCTGATGTCGCATGCCTGGCCCGGCAATGTGCGCGAACTTTCACACTTTGCCGAGCGGGTCGCGCTCGGGGTAGAGGGCAATCCGGGCAAGGCTGCCGTGGCACCGGCGACAGCGAGCACCGGCACGCTGCCGGAACGGCTGGAGCGCTACGAGGCCGAGATCCTCAAGGAGGCCCTCGCAATGCATCGCGGCGACGTCAAGGAAACGCTCCAGGCACTCGGCATCCCCCGCAAGACCTTCTACGACAAGCTGGCACGTCACGGCATCAATCGCGCGGACTATGTCGGGCGGGGCCGGGAGGAGGGGTGACGAGAAAGCGCGTCGCCTTCGGATGAATTCACGCGACGCGCTCCATACGTTTTTTCACACCATGCCATTGTCCAAACCAACCACAGCGTTTGGACGAGGCGCATCATTCCGCCGTGGCTTCGAGATCGATCCTGTCCAGAAGCAGAACCGGGTTTTGCGAGGCTGCCACGAATTCGAATGCACCGACGCCAGTCGAGGCTTTGGACTTGGCGGTCAGCGTGAATGTTCCGGGCTTTGCAATGAAGCGCGAAACCGCGTCCATCACGTTCTGCAGCCGCGGCTCGTCGGCCGCAAATTGTTGCAGCAGCGCCGTCGCCGTCATCGTGAGCATGCCGCGCACCTCGTTCTCGGTCATGCCGTTTTCCTCGGCATAGGCCTTTATCCCCTTGGCGATAATGCCATGGTCCTCGATCTTCAGCCTCGCTTCCCGAGCGGTGAGGCCGAACAGCGCCACCTGGGCCTTGGCCGCGTCGCCGGAGAAGAATGCGTCACTGAAGCCTCCCATCAGGCCGGAAAGGGAAATGCTGCCGATATCTCTTCCGCTCATGGAGATATCGTTGATGACAAGATTCTGGTTCGACTCGTCCCAGGCGGCTTCGAGACTCGAGGAAAGGACCACCTCGTTGAAACCCAGCTGGCGAAGCTGTGCGAAGGGCTCGTCCTGCATGTTCTCCGGGATCGGGAAAGTCAGATCCTGATATCTGACACGGACATCGGTCGGAATGCCGTTGCGCGGTCTCGTAAGCGCCACCTCATAGTCCTTAAGCGCAAAGCGGATGCGCTCCGGCGCGGAAGCTGAAGGCTCCGCCGTCGGCTCATTCGTCGCATCCGCCGATCCGTCGCTCGGGTTCGATGGAGCATCACCTGCCGGTGCGTCGGCTTCTCCCGCAGCGCTTTGTTCGTCATCGCTTTCTTCAGCATCCGTCGCGTCGGCATCCCTGTTGGAATTGGGCAGATCGGCATCGAGACCCGCCAACCGGATCGTTCCGAATTCCGGGAGCAGCGTCGTGAAGGGGAAAAGCTCCTGCTGGTGTTCGTCCAGCGCGGCAAATTTCCTCAGAGCTTCCAGAGTCGAGTCCCAGGAAAAGCCCGAGATGCTCGCGTCGGCGAGCTTGAAGTAGTTCGCGCCCTCTCCTATCGACAGGCCATGCAGCGCGCCATCAAGCTTCCGGCCATCTACCTGAAGCGCGAGGCGATCTATGGCGAGCTTTATCCTCTCGCCGTCCTCTCCTCTCTTCGCGGGCGCGTCGATCTTCATGCCGAGCACCTCGAAGTCAGCCTTCGCCGTCATATCGACGATCGACAGGATTCGCTTGAAGTAGGCCTGGAGTTCTGCTGGAGGGAGAGCGCCGGGCGTCGACACCGATTGCAGCTCTTCCAATATCTCGAGCAGCGGCTCGGCGGGCATCCGCATGCTGATGCCGCTGCTGCGCATCTCGTCATAGCTGAAACTCGCCTCGCCATCGGCAAAGGCAATGTCCTTGACGGAGATCGGCCCGTAGGCAGGCTTTGCGTCCTTGTCGTCAGGCCCGGCCTTCTCGGTATACAGCCGCGCCAGGTAGGCCGCATCGATATCCTGCGCCGTCATGGCTCCGATTGAGGCGGCCAGGCGCTTCTTGCCGCCCTTGCCGTCCGGAACGTCCACCGCGAATTCGATCGTGGCGCCGCTCGCCGAAGAGCGCGCGATGCGCCCATTGGCGATGTCTTCCGAAGCCACGTTTTTGTAGACCAGCTTCTGTTCGGTACCGGTCACCGCTTGCGTGACCGTGACCTCCGCTGCCGAAAAACGCGTTGCGGTAAAGAGCTCCATCCGCTTCGACAGCGAGAGATCGTTGCGGCTGCTGAACATCTCCGTGAGCGTGCTGTGGTCGAGATTGGCCCCTTCGATGGTTGCGTGCGGCACGGCCACTTTACCCAAGGCCGTCTTGACGTCGAGACCGCTCAGCTCGAGGCTGCCGTCCAGGAAGAGGATCTTGGGCCGCCCGTCAACCGCCGCGATGCGGATATCGGAGCCATCCTTGAGTGGCAGCATCACGTCACGCAGATGAATGCGCCCGAGGAAATCCGCTTCGACGGCGCCCGCTTTGCCGCCGCGATCGGCAATCAGCTTGCCGACGCTCTTTTCCACCACGATCTTGTAGCCGGTCATGCCGGCCGCAGCGATTGCGACCGCCGCCACCGCCGCCCAAAGCGCCCTGCGCCGGCCTTTGCCGGTCTCCTTCTCTGCCTGCTCCACGATGCTCGCCCTTTCGCCACGCGTGCCCACCCCGAGAACTCATGCAGTAGACATCAGCGATTTCATTCGCAAGTTTCACGAGAGCTCTGTGCACCGATATATTGTATTGGCTGCAGTGCGGGCCGGCTGTGCTCGCGCCGGTCTGCGGCAGGGCGATATTCCTTCGGAAGGGGCTGCACACTCAGGCCGTGACGCGCAGTCCCGGTTCACCTTCCTCGACCGCACCGACGATCCGCGCTGCCGGATAGCCGGCCGCCACGATCTCCCGCAGCAACTCTTCCGCGCGCTCCGCATCACATGCGACAAGGAGGCCGCCGGAGGTCTGGGGATCGGTGAGGATATGGCGCCGCCATGGCGGGAGATCGTCGGGCAGAAGCACATTCTCGCCATAGCTTGCCCAGTTGCGATGGGAGGCGCCGGTGACGTAGCCCTGTTCCGCGAGCTCGGCGCAGCGGTCGAAAAGTGCGATCTCGCCGGCCTTGAGCATTAGCCTCTTGTTCGAGCCCTTGGCCATCTCGAGCGCATGGCCGAGAATGCCGAAGCCGGTGACGTCGGTGACGGCATGCACGTCGGCTTTCCTACCGAGTTCGGCGCCGATGCGGTTGAGGAGCGTCGTCGACGCGATCAGTTCGGCATAGGCATCCGACGGCAATGCGCCCTTCTTGAAGGCCGCCGAATAGATCCCGACGCCGAGCGCCTTGGTCAGGATCAGGGCGTCACCGGCCCGGGCGCCGCTGTTGCGCCGAATGCCGGAGAGCGGGCCTGTGCCGATGACCGCCAAGCCATAGATCGGCTCGGGTGAATCGATGGAATGACCTCCGGCAACCGGTATACGGGCCTCCGCGCAGATCGCGCTGCCGCCCCTCAATATCTCCCGCACCATGCCGGTCGGCATCTTGTCGATCGGCATGCCGAGAATGGCGAGCGCCAAGATCGGCTTTCCGCCCATGGCGTAGACATCGGAGATGGCGTTGGTGGCGGCGATCCGGCCGAAATCGAAGGGATCGTCGACCATCGGCATGAAGAAGTCCGTGGTCGCGATCACACAGGTCTCGTCATCGAGCTGCCAGACGGCGGCATCGTCGCCCGTTTCCGTGCCGACGAGGAGCCGCGCAAAGGGGCGGCTCATCGGCTGGTCCGCGAGCAATTGCTGCAGCACCGATGGCGCCAGCTTGCAGCCACAGCCCCCGCCATGGGCGAGCGCCGTCAGGCGCAGAGGCGTGGTGGTCGTCGAATTATCCATGATTGCCTCCCATTGCTCGGCTGTGCTGAGGGATGCGATGGGCGTCCTTCCGAGCCCACCGCATCAGAAACGTCGGAGGTTGCAGGAATGAGATCCGAAATGGCCACTGCGCCCGGCAGCGCAAAATCGGTCGGATGCGCGGTGCCCCGAAACTCGGGAGCGGCGTTCAAGCTCATGAAAGGCATTATCGTTGCTCGCGACGCGAGCGTCAATTTGGGGCGGAGGCTGCCCCCTTGATACGTTTCGAATAATACAGACAAAGCGAGCGTCAAATAAAATGTGTTGCCAGCTCAGGTTTAGTCGGAGCAGGCCTCAAGTTCGCTGTTCTTATTAAATTGACAACGCAGCAAGGACAGCTAAGATTTTAGTTTCAAACGCCGAGTTTACGTCTGAGCTTCTGAAAGACGTTACAATTTTTCCGGCACGTCCTCTTCGGCCAAGCCGGAATCTAGGGGAGGTGTCATGCTATGAACATGGAACTCTCGCGGCGCCAATTCCTCGGCGCGGCCGGTGCTGGTGTAGCGGCCACGACGCTTGGTGCCCTAGGCTTTGGTGACATCGAGGCGGCGCATGCGGAAGCAATCCGCGCCTTCAAGCTCGTGAGCACCACCGAAACCCGCAACACCTGTCCCTATTGCTCCGTCGCCTGCGGCGTCATCCTGTATTCAAAGGGCGACCGGAAGAAGGGCGAGCAGGCGGAGATCATCCATATCGAGGGTGATACCGACCATCCGACCAATCGCGGCACCCTCTGTCCGAAGGGCTCGGCGCTGCTCGATTTCGTCAAGTCCGAGACGCGGCTGAAATATCCGATGATCCGCAAGCCCGGCTCGGACAAGTTCGAGCGGGTCAGCTGGGACGAGGCCCTCGATCGGGTCGTCCGGCTGATGAAGGACGACCGCGACGCCAATTTCGTCGAGAAGAACAAGGATGGCGTCACGGTGAACCGGTGGATAACCACCGGCTTCCTCGCGGCCTCGGCGACAACGAACGAAACGGCGTGGGAAACCTACAAGGTCGTCCGCAGCGCCGGGATGCTGGTCTTCGACAATCAAGCGCGTGTCTGACACGGCCCCACGGTGGCCAGTTTGGCTCCAACTTTCGGCCGCGGCGCAATGACCAACTCCTGGACGGATATCAAGAATACCGACCTCGTGATCATCATGGGCGGTAACGCCGCCGAAGCGCACCCTTGCGGATTCAAATGGGTCACCGAGGCGAAGGCCAATCGCGGCGCGAGGCTGATCGTGGTCGATCCGCGCTTCACCCGTTCGGCGTCGGTGGCCGACGTCTATGCACCGATCCGCCAGGGCACGGACATCGCCTTCCTGCTCGGGGTGATCAACCACTGCATCAAGAACGACAAGGTGCAGTGGGACTATGTCAAGGCGTTCACCAATGCCAGCTACATCGTCAAGGACGGCTTCGCCTACAAGGACGGGCTGTTTTCGGGCTATGACGAGGCCAAGCGGGACTACGACAAATCGACCTGGGACTATGTCATCGGCCCCGACGGCTATGCGGTGGTGGACGACACGCTGACGAATCCGCGCTGCGTCTGGAACCTCTTGAAAGAGCACGTCGCCGTCTACACCCCCGAAATGGTCGAGCGGATCTGCGGCACGCCGAAGGACAAGTTCCTGAGGGTCGCCGAGATGATCGGGGAATGCTCGTCGCCGACCAAGGCGATGACCTCGATGTATGCGCTCGGCTGGACGCAGCATTCCAAGGGCTCGCAGAATATCCGCGCGATGGCGATGCTGCAGTTGATCCTCGGCAATATCGGCGTGCGCGGCGGCGGCATGAATGCCCTGCGCGGGCATTCGAACATCCAGGGGCTCACCGATGTCGGATTGATGTCGAACCTGCTTCCCGGCTATCTGACGATCCCGACCGAGAAAGAGGTCGATCTCGAGACCTACATGTCGACGCGCGGCTTCAAGCCGCTCCGGCCGAACCAGATGAGCTATTGGCAGAACTACCGGAAGTTCTTCGTGAGCTTCCAAAAGGCGATGTGGGGCTCGGCGGCGACGCCGGAAAACAGCTTCGCCTATGATTGGCTGCCGAAGCTCGACGTCGCCGGCTACGACATCCTGCGCGCCCTTGATCTCATGGGCCAGGGCAAGATGACGGGCTACATGTGCCAGGGCTTCAATCCGCTGCTTGCTGCCCCGAACCGAAGGAAGGTGACGGATTCGCTGTCGAAGCTCAAATTCCTGGTCACCATGGACCCGCTCGACACCGAGACGGCGCGCTTCTGGGAGAACCACGGCGAGTACAACGATGTCGATCCGTCGCAGATCCAGACGGAGGTCATCCAACTGCCCTCCACCTGCTTCGCCGAAGACGAAGGTTCGCTCACCAATTCCAGCCGCTGGCTGCAGTGGCATTGGCCGGGTGGCACGCCTCCGGGCGAAGCGAAGACCGATAACTGGATCATGGCGCAGATCCATGTGCGGCTGAAGGAGCTCTATCGCAAGGAGGGCGGAAAGTTCCCCGACCCGATCGTCAATCTCGACTGGGCCTATGCGGATGCGAACGAGCCGACCGCCGAGGAGCTTGCCAAGGAAATCAACGGCAAGGCGCTTGCCACCGTCTACGATACCGCCGACCCGACCAAGGTCCTGGCGGAGGCGGGCAAGCTCGTGCCCGGCTTCGCGGCGCTGCGCGACGACGGCTCGACCGCATGCGGCTGCTGGGTCTATTCCGGTTGCTTCAACGAGAACGGCAACAACATGGCCCGGCGCGACACGTCGGACCCGGATGAGACCGGCACTTATTCGAAGTGGACGTTCTCCTGGCCGGCCAACCGCCGCATCCTCTACAACAGGGCCTCGGCGGACCTCACCGGCAAGCCCTGGGATCCGAGCCGCAAGGTGATCGAATGGGACGGCGCGAAGTGGTCGGGCTACGACGTGCCCGATATCCTGCCGACGGCGAAGCCCGAGGAGGTCGGGCCGTTCATCATGAACCCGGAAGGCGTCTCGCGTCTCTTCACCCGGGGTCTGATGCGCGACGGTCCGTTCCCGGCGCATTACGAGCCGTTCGAATCGCCGCTGAGCAATCTCGTCGCCCCCAATGTTCGCGGCAATCCCGCGGCACGGGTTTTCAAGGGCGATCTCGAGCAGTTTGCCGAAACCGCCTCGGCGGAGTTCCCCTACGCGGCGACGTCCTACCGGCTGACGGAGCATTTCCACTACTGGACCAAGCATTGCCATGTGAACGCGGTGCTGCAGCCGGAGTTCTTCGTCGAGATATCGGAAGAGCTCGCAGCCGAGAAAGGCATTACCGGCGGCGGCTGGGTGCGCGTGCGGTCCAAGCGTGGAGAGATCCGGGCGAAGGCCGTCGTCACCAAGCGGATCAAGCCGCTGATCTGCGACGGCAAACCCGTCCACGTCGTGGGCATACCGTTGCACTGGGGCTTCACCGGCGCGGCCAAGAAGGGCTTCGGTCCGAACTCGCTGACGCCGTTCGTCGGTGACGCCAACATCGAGACGCCGGAATACAAGGCGTTCCTGGTCAATATCGAGCCCACTGCAGGGCCGGTGGCGTGAGGAGGCTTGAGCCATGTTCCCGCCCGTCCCAAACCCCGCCACCGCACCTCAAAGCCCGCAGTTCGGTGAAAAGGACCTGATACGGCGATCGGCCTCGACCATAACGCCGCCGGCTCAGCGACAGACCGAGGTGGCCAAGCTCATCGATGTCTCGAAATGCATCGGCTGCAAGGCCTGCCAGGCGGCCTGCATCGAATGGAACGACACCCATCCGGAGCTCGAGGCCAATACCGGCGTCTATGAAAATCCGCACGACCTGACGCCGGACATGTTCACGCTGATGCGCTTCACCGAATGGGAAAACCCGGAGACGAATAATCTGGAATGGCTGATCCGCAAGGACGGCTGCATGCATTGCGAGGATCCCGGCTGTCTCAAGGCCTGCCCTGCCCCCGGCGCCATCGTCCAATATTCGAACGGCATCGTCGACTTCGTGCACGAGAACTGCATCGGCTGCGGCTACTGCATCAAAGGATGCCCATTCAATATTCCCCGGATTTCTCCGGTCGATCATACCGCCTACAAATGCACGCTCTGCTCCGATCGCATTGCCGTCGGCCAGGGCCCGGCCTGCGCGAAAGCGTGCCCGACGCAAGCCATCGTCTTCGGCACCAAGGAGGAGATGAAGAAACACGCGGAGGGGCGGATCACCGATCTGAAGTCGCGCGGCTTTGCCAATGCCGGGCTTTACGACCCGCCGGGCGTCGGCGGCACGCATGTCATGTACGTGCTGCACCACGCCGACAAGCCGGAGATATACGCCGGTCTGCCCAACAATCCGACGATCAGCCCGATCGTCGAGGCCTGGAAGGGCGTCACGAAATATGCCGGGCTCGCCGTCATGGGCGTCGCGGCCGTCACCGGCTTCCTGCATTACATGGTCAACGGCCCCAACCGCGTTTCCGAAGAGGACGAGGAGGCCGCTGAGAGGCTCACTGGAGATCGTTCGTCATGAGTACCGACACGGACACGGATTATGACGTAGCGAAGGGCGACAGCGTTCACCCCGGCAAACCCGTCACGGTCGATCGTTATACCGGCGGCGCGCGGATCAACCACTGGATCACTGCCACGAGCCTCGTGCTGCTCGCGTTGTCCGGTCTGTCCCTGTTCCACCCCCGGCTTTTCTTCCTGTCGGCGCTGTTCGGCGGCGGTCAAGCGGTGCGCGCCATTCACCCCTGGATCGGCGTCATCCTGTTTTTCAGCTTCCTCGGCCTGTTCCTGCGCTTCTGGAAGCTCAATCTCTGGAAGCGTGAGGATGGCACCTGGCTCGCGCGCGTGCGCGACGTTCTGACCGCCCACGACGAACGCCTGCCCGAGGTCGGCAAGTACAATGCCGGGCAGAAGCTCGTCTTCTGGTCCATGTCGATCCTGATCATCGTGCTGATAACCTCGGGCCTGGTCATTTGGGACCAGTATTTTGCGGCATACACCACGATCGAGCAGAAGCGATGGGCCCTTCTCGTGCACTCGATCGCCGCCATCCTCGCGATCAGCGTCTGGATCACCCATGTCTATGCAGCGATCTGGGTAAAGGGTACGATACGGGGAATGGTCCGCGGTTCGGTGACCGGCGGCTGGGCGTGGCGATATCACCGCAAGTGGCTGCGCGAACTGGTCGCCAGACCGCCAACGGAAGTGCCTACGGAAGACAAAAAGAGGACCGCAGCCGAGTAGTTGTTTCTGGGTTCGCATCACGTGACCCGTCGGGTTCGTGAGGGAGTGTGATGAAAAGTAAAGACGCTGCAGCGCCCGATCCGACCGCCATTGGAGAGATCTCGTCGCCGCCCTTTGCGCGCCTTCCCGACCCCGCTTCCCTCTTCGCCGCAAGGGCCGCGCGTCTCAGTCAATTGGCGGACGCGAGCGGCTTGGCGCCCTATCTTAACTTCCTTTCAGGCCTTACGACCGCGCAACACCTTATCCAAGCCGACCTTCCCCCTCCCGAGGGCCCAGACGCCCAGACGCTCATGCGCGCCCACGAGTTCGAAATGCCGCCGCTCCACCGCAATGGTATCGGCGACGGCGAAGCGATCCATGCCGTAATCGACCGGCTGTTCGCGGCCGCTGACGCAATCAACAAGCCGGCCGCAGCCGCCGAAGCGCTCCGCCGCGTCACCGCCGCCGATCGCGAAGCGCGGCTCGCCATGGCCGAAAGCGTCCTCTCTGGCGCATTGCCCGCAGACGCTATCGCCGAGCATATTTTCGTCTGGGCCGCACTTCAGGTGCACTTCGCACGGCTGGCGTCGGTGCTTGACGCCGCCAAGCTGAGGCCCGTCGCCGACGGCATTTGCCCCGCCTGCGGCAGCATGCCGGCATCGTCCATGGTCGTCGGCTGGCCGGGTTCGCACGGGGCGCGGTTCTGCTGCTGCTCGCTTTGCTCGACGCTCTGGCACTATGTTCGCATCAAATGCATGCTTTGCGGCTCCACCAAAGGGATCGCCTATAGCGAGATCGAGGATCACGGCGGCACCGTCAAGGCCGAGACCTGCGACGAATGCCATGGCTGGACGAAGATTTTCTACCAGAACAAGGCGCCAGCGACCGAGCCGATTGCCGACGATGTCGCGAGTCTCAGCCTCGACCTCCTGATGCGCGAAGGCTCTTATCGCCGTGGCGGATTTGCGCCGCTTTTGGCTGGCTTCTAGATTGGATCGAAAGAGGCGCACCCCAGGAGAGCTGGAATGGACGCCAATATCAGGTTGCGTGACATCCCGTCGGTGGACGAGCTGCTGCGATCGGCCGCTGCTGCCGAGGCGATCGAATGTTTCGGGCGACCGGCCGTTGCCGAGGCCCTGCGGCGCGTCCTGACGACGATCCGGAATGCGGTGCGCGACGGCGCAGACGTCCCCTCCCTGGAGGCGATCGCAGTGGCCGCCTTCGCGGCGCTCGAGGCAAATGACCGATCGTCACTCCGCCCCCTGTTCAACCTGACGGGAACCGTGCTCCACACCAATCTCGGCCGCGCCTTGCTGGCGGAAGCGGCGATCGACGCCGCGATGGAGGCGATGCGCGAGGCGGTGGCGCTCGAATTCGACCTCGAGAGCGGAAAACGCGGCGAAAGGGACGATCACCTGCGCGCGCTCATCCGGGAGCTGACTGGCGCGGAGGATGCGACCGTCGTCAACAACAATGCCGCAGCCGTCATGCTCACACTGAACAGTCTGTCGGCCGGCAGGCAAGCGATCGTCTCGCGTGGCGAGCTCATCGAAATCGGTGGAGCATTCCGCATGCCGGACATCATGCTGCGCTCCGGCGTCCGCCTCGTCGAGGTCGGCACCACGAACCGCACTCATGCCCGGGACTACAGGGACGCGATCGGCCCCGATACGGGCCTGATCTTGAAGGTCCACACCTCCAACTATCGCATCGAAGGCTTCACCAAGGAGGTCGGGGCACGCGAGCTCGCGGCAATCGCCCATGAACACGGGCTGCCGCTCGTCAACGATCTCGGTTCGGGTACGCTTACCGATCTCGACCGCTTCGGACTCGCGCATGAACCGACTGTCGCCGAAGCGATCGCCGACAGCGCCGATATCGTCACCTTTTCCGGCGACAAGCTGCTTGGCGGACCTCAGGCCGGCTTCATCGTCGGGCGTGGCGACCTCCTCGCCAGGATCAACAGGAATCCGATGAAGCGCGCGCTGCGCGTCGACAAGATCCGCCTTGCGGCGCTCGCGGCAACGCTTAGGCTCTATCGCGAACCGGACCGCCTGAGCGAACGCCTGCCGACGATGCGGCTGCTCGCCCGTCCGCAGGCCGACATCCGCCGGCAGGCCGAGCGGCTGGCTCCCGTGGTGGAGCGGGCGGTGAACGGCGCGTTCGACGTTTCGGTGATCGACTGCGGCAGCCAGATCGGCTCAGGCGCCTTGCCGCTCGCCACCGTGCCGAGCGCCGGACTAGCGCTCGCGCCAACTTCCGACAGTGGTCGCATGCTTGCCGAACTGGCGGCGGCGCTCAGGCGCCTGCCGATGCCGGTCATCGGCCGCATCGAACGCGGATCGCTTGTGCTCGATTTGCGTTGCCTCGAGGATGAGGAAGGCTTCATCGCCAATCTCGCGCGTCTCGGTCCATCGGCTGGAGGATCCTCGTCGTGAGCCTACTCAGCCGCTTCCTGCAAAGGCCGACCGAGGGCGATGCGTCCCCTGAGGCGGCGATGGCAAAGGCGCTCGCAGCCGCCCGCGACGGCGACTACGAAACCGCTCTCTCCATATGGGAGCCCTTGGCCCGGGCGGGAAATGCAAGGGCCCAGAACAATATCGGCGCTTGCTTTGCGGGAGGGTTGGGGGTCGCCCGAGATACCGATCTAGCCTACCGCTGGCTGGGCCTTTCCGCCGAGGCCGGCGATCCCGTCGGTCGGCGCAACCTCGCCTCGCTTCTCTTCAGGGGAGAGGGAATAGCGCCGGACTATCCAAGGGCGGCCGCGCTTTATCGCCAGGCCGCAGAACAGAACGACGCCGAAGCTCAGGACATGCTGAGCTGGATGCTCCTGGAGGGCGATCTCATCGAACCCGATTTCGCGGAAGCGCGCCGCTGGGCGCTCGCCGCCGCGAAGAATGGCTCCGCCTCGTCGATGACGCGGCTGGGGATGCTCTACCACCATGCTATAGGGGTCACGCGCGATCCGGTCGAGGCGGCCTACTGGTGGGGCCGCGGCGCGCGAGCCGGCGACGCCGAGGGACAGGCGATGCTCGGTGCGGCCTATCATCTCGGAAGCGGCGTCGCGCGCGATCCGGTCGAAGCCTTCGCCTGGCTGACAAGGGCGCGTCGAGCCGGCAGCGGGCTGGCCGCGCCATTCTTCGAAGTCGTGCGCGCGGCACTCGACGCGGAGGAACTGATGGAAGCCGAGCGCCGCGCCGCGCTTCCGCTCACCGAAACGCTGGTACCGCTCCAGCGCGCAAAGGAGGGAGATCAGAGGTGATCGTCGGCACCGCCGGCCATATCGATCACGGCAAGACGTCGCTCGTCCGGGCGCTGACCGGCGTCGACACCGATCGCCTGAAGGAGGAGAAGGATCGCGGCATATCGATCGATCTCGGCTTTGCCTATATGCCGGTCGAGGGCCTGGAGACGATCGGCATCATCGACGTCCCCGGCCACGAGAAATTCATCCACAACATGCTGGCGGGCGCGAGCGGCATCGATTTCGTTCTGCTTGTCGTCGCGGCCGATGACGGCGTCATGCCGCAGACGCGAGAGCATCTGGCGATCGTCGATCTACTCGGCACCGAACAGGGAGTCGTCGCCATCACCAAAGCCGATCTCGTGAGGGACGGCCGCCTTGCGGAAGTCGAAAAGGCGATGCGCGACGCGCTTTCGGGCACGGCGCTTGCCGGTGCGCCCATGATCCCGGTTTCGACCGTCTCGGGCAGCGGTGTGGCGCTGCTGCGCGACGAAATCGCCGCCGCCGCGCGCAATCTCCAGCGACGGCAGACAAGCGGGCGTTTCCGGCTTGCCGTCGATCGCTCTTTCACCATCCAGGGCGCGGGCACAGTGGTCACCGGAACCGTTCTTTCGGGCCAAGTGTCGGTAGAGGATCGGCTCACCATCAGCCCTTCGGGCCTTGAGGCGCGCGTGCGATCGATCCATGCGCAGAACAGGCCGAGTGAGATTGGCCGCGCGGGTGATCGCTGTGCGCTCAACCTCGTCGGTCCGGACATCACGAAAACGGCAATCGGCCGCGGCGACGTGGTCTGCGACCATAGCCTGCATGCGCCGACCAGCCGAATTGACGCGACCTTGCGTGTGCTCGGCTCGGAGCCCAAAGCGATCGGCCACTGGTTCCCGGTCAGGCTTCATCACGCATCGGCGGAAGTCGGAGCCCGCATCGTCCTCTTGGCGGACGAACCGGTCGCGCCCGGAACGCGCACGCTCGTCCAGCTCGTGCTGGAACGGCCGATCGCGGCGGCAGCCGGAGACCGCTATGTCGTTCGCGACACGTCTGCCCGGCGCACGATCGGCGGCGGCCGCTTTCTGGACCTGCGCGCCCCCGCACGCAAGCGTCGCACAGAGGAACGGACCGCGCAACTCGCCGCGCTGTCATCGAGCGAGCCGAAGCAGGCGATCGAGGCACTGCTTGCCAATCCGCCCTATCTCGTCGACATCGGCGCTTTTGCCCGCGACCGGGCAATGGCCGCGGGCGAAGCCGAGGCAATGGCAGAGTCCTTGAATGTCGTGCAACTTACGTCCGATACCGCGACGCTCGCCATGTCCATGGAGAGCTGGGAGAGGCTGCGGCGTGACATTCTCGCGCGGCTTCGATCTTTCCATGCGGACAATCCGGACCTACTCGGCATGGGCGTGGAACGGTTGCGTACGCAGCTCGAATTTCGCCTGCCGGCGCCCGCGTTCCGCGCAGCTTTGAATCCCCTCGTGCGGCAGGGCGAAATCGTGCTCGACGGAGCATGGGTCCGGCTCGCCGAACATCGAGTGACCATGACCCCGGCCGACGAGCGGCTCTGGAAAGAGATCGAGCGCCTGCTCGGGGGCAGCGAGCGGTTTCGCCCGCCACGCGTGCGCGATATTGCCGGACTGCTGGCGGTTCCGGAGGGCGAGGCGCGCCGGCTCCTCAAACTCGGCAGCCGCATGGGCAAGGTGCATGAGGTGGCGCACGATCATTTTTTTCTGCGCGAGGTGGTCGCGGAGATGGTGGCTGTCATGGACGAGATCAGCGCCGCTGCCGAAAAAGGCTGGTTTACCGCCATGCAGTTCCGCGATCGTCTCGAAAACGGCCGCAAGGTCGCGATCCAGATCCTCGACTTCTTCGATCGTCACAGCGTCACGCTCAGACGCGGGGACCTGCGCCGCCTCAACCGGAACCGTCTGGATTTTTTCGGCAATTTGTCGAATGCTGTCTCCGCGGCGCCGCGCGTCTCATTGGACGCGCAAAGGTCGCCGTAGCACTTTCAATTGTTGCGTGATTTTGTCCTCGGGAATCATGCAGCAGGATCGCGTTTCAGGAGGAGATGCGTCCCCGGTGGGGCGTCCGGACTTCAAATCCGGGAGGGGCCGAGAGACGGTCTTTGGTGGGTTCGACTCCCACTCTCTTCCGCCACATGTCATTATTTTTTATTCACTTACTTCTCGGCGGCTATCATAACCGTTGATATAACAGCGTGAAATGGGAGGTGCAGTTCACAGTCGCGGGTGCTGGCACTGCTACTCCCTACTTGCATTCCTTAAGGCCGTTCGAACCCGACAATTCTCCGGCTGCGCTCAGTAGATCGCGCATGAGGTGGCTCGTGGCCGCAGCTACGGCGATCGCAGCCCTGCTCCTGTTTTGCTAATTTCGGGCATTGCCGACATCCCGTGCCAAGTAGGCAGCTAGAATCCAGGCAGATACACTTGCACGCATACGGGAGTGGCGTCACGACAGTGAGATGGGTTCGCCCGTCTCGCCTGTGCGTGCTATAAAGCTGGATGACCGAAAACGAACAGCAGTACGAGTTCTCAGAGTTCTCCGGCGAGTTCGTCGACGACGACGTAACCGTCATTTTGCGCATCTACCGTCCTGCCGGAACCAACCTCGACTGGATGCTTGAGGTGCTCGACGAGGAAGGGAACACGACCGTCTGGGATGATACCTTCGATACCGACCGAGACGCATTCGAAGAGTTTTTAGCCACCATCCAGCGCGACGGTATCCGCACCTTCTTGGATCAGCCGACGCAAAGACTGCACTGACGCTTGACCGCGGCAAAACGGGCCAATAGCTTCCAATAGCGCCCACCAAGCACAGCGTTCCGAAGTGCACCACCACATTGAGGAGACACCGAGACTGCGGTAGGCATCCGTTCCGCGGGACACGGACCGAATATTCCAAGAAAACGGCGGAGAAGCGGACACCTCTTCCGCCATCAGCACGCCTCCCTTATTCGCGACGAAGCAATTTTGCGCTGGCGGAGCATGCAACCGCTTGCCTTCCTTCGGACCTCCCATAGTTGAAGGATTGATGAAGCAAGCTCAACGGGGGCACGAAACATGTCCATACTCATCAGTATCCTGATTACCTTTCTCGTCGTCATTCTTGTGCTCTATCTTGTCAATCGTCTCCCCATCGACGGGCGCACCAAACAGATCGTCCAGGCGATCGTGATCATCATCGGCATCCTGGCGTTGCTGAGATACCTGGCGGTATTCTGATTTCGGACAGCATGATCATGAAGAAGATCGGTTTTTTATCGTTCGGGCATTGGACCCCTTCGCCCCAATCGCAAACGCGGTCGGCCTCCGACGCTCTGCTGCAGTCCATCGACCTGGCGGTTGCTGCCGAGGAGTTGGGCGCCGACGGGGCGTATTTTCGCGTGCATCACTTCGCCCGGCAGCTCGGCTCACCGTTTCCGCTGCTTTCGGCCATCGGCGCGAAGACCAGCCGCATCGAGATCGGCACCGCGGTCATCGACATGCGATACGAGAACCCGCTGTACATGGCCGAGGACGCAGGCGCGGCAGACATCATCGCCGGCGGGCGGCTGCAACTGGGCATCAGCCGCGGTTCTCCCGAGCAGGTGATCGACGGCTGGCGCCACTTCGGTTATGCGCCGGCCGAGGGCGAGCGCGACGCGGACATGGCCAGGCGCCACGCGGAGGTTCTGCTGGACGTGCTACGCGGAGAGGGATTTGCGCAACCCAACCCACGGCCGATGTTTCCCAATCCTCCAGGGCTGCTGCGCATCGAGCCGCACTCCGAAGGCCTGCGCGATCGGATCTGGTGGGGCGCCAGCTCGAACGCCACGGCGGCCTGGGCGGCCAAGCTCGGGATGAATCTGCAGAGCTCGACGCTCAAGGATGATGAGAGCGGGCTTCCGTTCCATGTCCAGCAAGCCGACCAGATCCGGGTGTTCCGGGAGGCGTGGAAGGCAGCCGGTCACGAGCGCGAGCCGCGCGTGTCGGTCAGCCGGAGCATCTTCGCATTGGTGGACGACCGGGACCGCGCCTACTTCGGACGCGGAAACCAGAGCGAAGACAAGATCGGCTTCATCGACGAGAAGACGCGGGCGATTTTCGGCCGCAGCTACGCCGCCGAACCGGACGTGCTCGCGGAGCAATTGGCGAAGGACGAGGCGATAGCTGAGGCCGATACGCTGCTCCTGACCGTCCCCAACCAGCTCGGCGTGGACTATAACGCCCACGTCATCGAGGCAATCCTGACCCACGTCGCCCCCGCGCTCGGCTGGCGCTGACGCAAGTCCGCGGTCAGACCGTCAACGCGCGCCCCACGTGTCGGTCAGCCGATAACCCTCCGGCCAGGGATCGGAAGGATCGAGCATGTGCTGATGGATGCCCGTGATCCAGGCGCGGCCCGAGATCTCCGGCAGGATCGCCGGCCGGTCTCCGACCCGGGTGGTGCCGACGATGCGGCCGGAGAAGGTCGAGCCGATCAGCGAAACCGCCGTTAGCCGATCCTCCGGACCCATTTCACCGCGGGCATGCAGAACGGCCATGCGGGCCGAGAGCGCCGTGCCGGTCGGCGAGCGGTCGACCTTGCCCGGCTGGATCGCGACGGCCGCACCGGCGCGCAGACCCTCCGCCGTGCGCTCCACGGGGCCGGCGAAAAGGCAGAAGGAGAAGTGCCGCCACTCGGGATTTTCCGGATGGTGGAAGCCGAGCTGGGCATTGGCCGCATTGGTGATCCTGACGCCGAGGCGGGCGATATCATGCGCCTCGTCCGGCTTCAGGCCGAAGCCCATTGCCGTCGCATCCACGATAACGAAACTGTCGCCGCCATAGGCGGTATCGACGGTGAGCGTGCCAAGCCCCTCGACCTCGAGCTTCAGGTCCAGCCGCTCGGCAAAGCTCGGCAGGTTCTGGACGAAGATGCGTTCGGCCTTGCCGTTGCGGCATTCCGCCCGCACGCGGACGAGACCGCCCGGGGCTTCGAGCGTGATTTCCGTCACCGGCTCCTTCATCGGCAGAATGCCGCTGTCGAGCAGCACCGTGGAGACGCAGATCGAGTTCGAACCCGACATGGGCGGCGTATCTTCCGGCTCCATGATGATAAAGGCGGCATCGGCCTCCGGGTGCTTCGGCGGCACCAGGAGGTTGACATGGCGGAAGACGCCGCCGCGCGGCTCGTTCAGCACGAAGTTGCGCAGCGTCTGGTCGCGGGCGATCCAGCGGCTCTGTTCCCAGATGGTGCCACCCGACGGGGGTGCCACGCCGCCTACGATCACATCGCCCACCTCGCCCTCGGCATGAGCGGAGATCACATGAATGGTCTTCGTGCTGCGCATCTCAAACTCCTCTCAGGAAAGCCAATCCGGCAGCCGTGCCGGCGCGCGCCCCGTCAGGGCGGCCGTGACGCAGTCGGCAAGGCTGCCGAAGCGCACGGCGCGGCCGGAAAGACCGGGGCCGTAATGGGCGTATTTGCCGGAATTGGTCATCAGCGCGCGGGTCCGCGTCGGGAAAACCGGCTCGGAGATCGAGCACCAGCAGAGGTCGGGCAGCACCTGCACGCCGCTCGCTTCGAGCCGCGCGAGCGTGCCCTCGCGTCGTGCCTCCTCGATGACCTCACGCCCGGCCGTGACGATCACCGCGACATCCGGGTGCCGCTTGCGGCCGCCGAGCGCCTCGGCCAGTGCGCGACATTCGGCAAGGGACGCGTGGGGACTGCCGATGGCAACGAGTTCCACCTCCTCCGGGCCGTCGTTCAGGAGCGACCAGGCCGCCGCCATGTCGGCGCGGGTGATCGCCGTGCGGTCGGCATCTCCAGCGGCCGCGCCACTCGCCTCAGGCGTCACACCCTCCACATGCAGCATCGGCGCGGCAGAGGTCGTTCCAAAGGCGGCGCAGAGCGCCTTGAGGTCGTCGCGCGAGGGCTTTGCCGCGGCGAGCCCGCTGAGGAGTGGTATGCGGTCCGGCGCCGCACGACCGGCGAGATAGCCGATCAGCGGCCAGAAGGCATCGTCCGCGCGCTCGGGCGGTTCCACCTCGATGACGCGCCGGGCCTTGCGATGCTCGTCGAGGTAGACGCCGGAAAGCGGCGCGCGCCCGGTGAGCGCGATGCAGAGATCGAGGAAATCCGGGTGCTTCGCCGTGCGCGCACCGAGTACGCTGTTGGCGAAGATCACGGCATTGGATTCCGCCCAGGCGATCGCTTCGCCTGCCTGAGGCGCGCTGTCGAGCAGATAGGGCGAGCAGGTGAAGGTCGGGCGGCAGCCCATGCGCACGTAGGCGTCGGCGAGCCGCGCCGCCGGGTCGCCGAACGAAGGCGGCACGCCCTGGACCTGCCAATTGGCGTAGTCAACGGAAATGGCGTTCATTGTCGTCGGCACCCGGACCTTCGCCCCCAGCTCGGCCATCTTCTCGGCAAAGGTCAGGTTCGCCGGGCTCGCATAGATGCAGCCGTCGATGTGGCCCTGCGTGACGTCCACAAGGCCCCGCGCCCCCTGCTGTGCCGCCATGGCCGAGATGATGCGCATTGCCTGCTGCACCGCGACGCCTTTTTCTCCATCCAGCATGGCGCGGTCGGTGTCGGTAAGATCGAGTGTGGCGGTCGCGGGCGGGACGACCGGGATCGCCAGGCCCTCGGCTTCTATCGTGCTACCGCTGATGCGCGCCCTCTTGACGCGCGCCAGTTCTGAAAACATCTCCGGGGCGACGCGCAGGACCGGCAGCGGTTTGTCGAACATCTCGGACGCGACCAGCGCGCCGAGCGTGAGCACATCCTCGGCTTCCGAGAAGACGAGTGCGGCCGGAGCGCGGCCCGAAAGCACAAGATCGAGGAGCACCCCGGAGCCGCTACAGGAGCCGCGGCTCGACGGCATCATGAGGACGGAGCCGGTGAGGCGAACGCCGTTGAGCGGGTGGTGCACGTCGATGATGCAACCGGTCGCGGGATCGACCCCGCCCCAGAAGCTCAGCGCCTCCCCCGTGGCGATGACCGGGCCTTCGGCCGAGCCGCCGAGGATGCTGCGAGCGGGTGGCTGCTTCATCTTACGACGAAGCCGCAGGCAGCGGGATCGGCACCATTCCCGTCGAGGCGAAAGAAGGGACGAGTGGCCACGGGTAGAACCTCCATCAGAATCGTTGCGGCGAGAAGGAAGCAATGTCGATCGCGGGCGTCCGGCCGGTCAAAAGATCGGCGACGATGCGCGCCGTGCCCGCCGATTGGGTGAGCCCGAGATGGCCGTGACCGAAAGCGTAGATCACCCGCGACGTGGAGCCCGCGCGGCCGATAGCGGGCAGGCTGTCGGGCAGCGATGGGCGGAAACCCATCCACTGCACCCCGCAGTCAGGCTTCAGCCCGGGCAGGAAGGCCTGCGCTTTCTTCAGCATCGCCTCGGAGCGGCGGAAATTCGGCGGCAGCTCGAGCCCCCCAAGCTCCACCGCGCCGCCGACGCGGATACCGGTCGACAGACGGGTGACGACGAAGCCGTGGCCGCCGAACGTGACCTGCGTGCGCAGATCGAACGCATCGGAGGGAAGCGTGGTGTTGTAGCCGCGCTCGGTTTCGAGCGGAATGCTCTCGCCGATCGACCGGGCGATCCGGTGCGAGAAGGCTCCCGCCGAAAGCACCACCTGCGCCGCGCGCCGGACGCTGCCATCTGCGGCCATCACCTCGACGCCGCCTTCGACGGTTTTGAGCGCAGTCACCTCCGCACGCTCGATCACACCGCCCTTGAGGCGGAAGTGGTCCGCCACCGCCAGCGTGTAGAGCTTCGGATCGGCAATGGAGTACCAGCCGGGGGTGAAGGTGCCATGGGTGAAGCGAGCCGCAACCCCGGGTTGGATCTCAGCGATACCGGCAGCGTCAAGGTGATGGAACGCGATCCCCTGCTCCTCCCGCGCCTTCCAGCCGGCGAGCGAGGCCTTGAACTCCCCCTCGCCCTCATAGACCTGGAGATTGCCCTCCTTGCGCAGCATGGGCCTCGTGCCGGTCCGTTCCAGGAAAGGCTCCAGTTCGGCCTTCGACAGGTCCATCAGCGCCGTTTGCGCCGTGGTCGAATGCGCAACGCGCGTCGGCGAGCAGGCACGCCAGAAGCGGAACATCCAGGGCGCGATCTTGAGCGCATAGGCGGGCGGCACCGTCAGCGGCCCCAGCGGATCGGCGAGCCATTTCGGCGCCTTCTTGAGGATGCCCGGCGAGGCAAGCGGCAGGATATCGGTGAAAGCGAAGGCGCCGGCATTGCCCGCCGAAGCCCCGGCGGCGGGGCCCTCGCGGTCCAGCACCGTCACCGATAGCCCTCGCGCCTGGGCGGCGATTGCCGCGGAGAGCCCTATCACCCCCGCGCCGATGACGATGACATCCGACCCGGCCATCACCGCACGCTCGCCAGGAACTTCTGCGTCTCGGCGTGCTGCGGCGCGCCGAAAATCTGGTCCGGCGCGCCGATCTCGGCCATGACCCCCTGATGGAAGAAGGCCACGCGGTCGGACACGTCACGGGCAAAGGCCATCTCATGGGTAACGCAGATCATCGTCATACCCTCTTCTGCCAGCATCTTCAGCGTATCGAGCACCTCGCCGACCAGCATCGGGTCGAGCGCCGAGGTGACCTCGTCGAACAGCATGTATTCGGGCGACATGGCGAGTGCCCGGGCAATCGCCATGCGCTGCTGCTGGCCGCCCGACATGCGGGCCGGATAGACCTTGAGCTTCTCGCCGAGGCCGACATGCGTCAATTGCTTCACCGCAATCTCCTCGGCCTTGTCTTTCGGCAAGCCGAGCACCTTGCGAGGAGCAAGCATGACGTTCTCGAGCACGGTCAGGTGCGGAAAGGCGTTCCACTGCTGAAAGACGATGCCCACCGTTCGGCGCAGCCTGTTGAGATCGGTGCCCCTGGCATGGACATCGGTCCCATCAATGGCGATCCGACCGGAATCGATCGGCTCCAGACCGTTGATGCAGGTGAGCAGCGTCGATTTTCCCGAGCCGGAGCCGCCGATGACGGTGACCACCTCGCCGTTGTCGACGGTGAGGTCGATCCCTTTCAGCACCTCCAGCGAGCCGAAGGATTTGCGGACGTTTTCGATCTCAATCATTGGGGGACCACCGTTTTTCGAGATACCCGCCGAGCCGGGCGATGGGGAAGCTGAGGATGAAGTAGATCGCGCCGCAGATCAGCAGGATGAACAGCGGCTCCTGCAGCCGGGTGACGAGCACCTGCGAGGCGCGCAGGAGCTCGATCAGGCCGAGCCAGAGCACCAGTGCGGAGTCCTTCATGACGCCGAGCGTCAGTCCGATCCAGGGCGGAAGCGAAACGCGTGTGGCGAGCGGTGCCACGATATAGCGCATGTCCTGCCACCAGGTCATCCCGAGCGAACGGGCTGCGCGGCGCGTGGTCACCGGCACCGAAGAGATGCCGCCGCGGACGATCTCCGCGCAAAAAGCCGCCGTATAGAGCGACAGCACCACGCAGGAGGTGGCAAACGGCCCCCAGCCGAGCTTCGCGATAGACTGGAAGGCATTGCCGAGCACGAGTTGGATCAGGAGCGGCACCGAGCGGAACACGTCGAGCGCGAAGGTCAGCGGAGCGGACCAGTAGGGCCCGATCTGGACCCGGATCACGCCGAAGAGGATGCCGAGCACGGTGCCGGCTGCGACCGAGACGGCGGTGACCGCGAGCGTCATCGCCGCGCCCTGCGCCAGGAAGGCGAGATCGTTCAAGGTGAGGGTCGTATCGAACATCTCTCACCTCCTCAGTAGCGGAACATGCGCCAGGCAAAGGCCTGGGCGGCCAGCGTGACGACCTTGGCGATGACGTAGTAGATCACTGCGGCCAGCGCGAAAAATTCAAAGGTGCGGAAGGAGCGCGCATTCAGCTCCTGCGTGACCCCGGCAAGGTCGGCATTCATGCCGACGGTGACGCCGAGCGACGTCATCAGGATCGCCCAGACCATCTGGTTGGTGGCCGGCAGGAAAGCGACGCGCAGCATCTGCGGCAGGACGATCAGCCGGAAGGCCTGCAGCGAGGTCATGCCGAGCGAGCGGCCGGCACGGGCTTGAGTGTCCGGAATGGCTTTCAGCGCACCGCGGAAGTTCTCGGCGAGATAGCCCACATTGTTGAAGGCGATCCCGACCAGAAGAGCGGTATAGGGGCTCAGATGAAGCCCGAAATTGCCGAGCCCGAAATGGGCCATGTAGATCTGGAACAGCGCCGGCGTGTTTCGCGCGATCTCGACCCAGGCCGAGGCGAAACCGCCGAGGAGGCGGTTGCCGGAGAGGCGGAACAGCGTCAGCCCGATTGCGCAGGCGAGACCGATCGCCATCGAGAGGAGCGCGATCTCAAGCGTCACCAGCGCGCCGTCGAGCATCTGCGGCAATGCTCTCAGCGCCTGGTTCCAGTGGAATGTGTAGTTGAACATTGCCGTCTCACCTATCGGAAGTGAGCGACGGTGCGGGACGATCGTCCCGCACCGCCCAGAGGAGGTCAGATCAGCGATAGACGCCGTTCACCGACAGGACCGGTGCCTCCCCGCCGACCCACTTCTCGTAGAGTTCGGCATAACGGCCGGTGCGGACCTGCTGGTTGATGAACAGGTTGAGGTAGTTGATGAGGCCGTATTCCTCACGATTGGTGAAGAGGGCCACATAATCGATGTCGAAGGGCGCCTTGCCGACGACAGAAATCCCCGGGAACTTGCCGGTCTTCACATTGGCCTGCGCCACGGTCGAGGTGGAGACGGTGGCGTCGATCTGCCCCTGGCTCAGCGCAAGGAACACGTCCGCCTGCGTCTGATAGGGACGGAACTCGCCCGCACCCCAGGCCTTGACCTGGTTTTCCAGCGCGATCGCCTCGTAGGTGCCGGCGGTGGCTCCCACGACCTTGCCCTTCATGTCCTCGAAGGACTTGACGCCCGACTTGTCATTGGCGGTCACCGCCATCTCGAAGGCGAAGTAGGGCACCGTCATGCCGACGGTCTTGGCGCGTTCCAGCGTGTCGGAGGTGGAGGCGACGCCAACATCGACGCGGCCGGACATCAGGGCCGGAATACGCTCGGGGAAGGGAGTCTCGACGATTTCGGCCGTTACACCAAGCGCCTTGGCGAGATCGTTGCAGTAGTCCACGTCGAAGCCGATCGGAGTGTTGCTCTCGTCGCGCGAGCCCATCGGCGGGAAATCGAGCACGACGGCGCAGCGCAACGTGCCCGAGGAGATGATGTCATCGAGCTTGTCGGCGTGAGCGGGGCTCGTCAGAGCGGTGGCGGCGATGAGGCCGAAGGCGAGGACCGAAGTCTTCATTTTCTCTCTCCCTGAGTTGGTCTGTCGGTTTGACGGCGCGCGCACTATTCCGCGTCAGAGAGCACAAATCAATTCAAAAATACAAAGAGTATACAAAACGTATATATGGCGGCGCCTTTTCGCAATTAAAAGGGGCTTTCCCTTGTGGAAAAGCCCCTTTTGTTACCCAGGCGATGGTAAGGATTTAGCCGAGGAAGTCCTCGGGCAGCAGCTCCTCCGGCATGTTCTGGTAAGCCACCGGACGCAGGAAACGTCTGATCGACATGGTACCGACGCTGGTTGCGCCGAAATTGGTCGAGGCCGGATAGGGGCCGCCATGCACCATCGAATCGACGACTTCGACCCCCGTCGGAAAGCCGTTGACGAGCACGCGGCCGGCGTTGCGCTCCAGCACCGGGCGAAGACGCCGCGCGGCGTCGAGATCGCTCGCATCCATGTGGATGGTCGCGGTCAGCTGGCCTTCGAAGCCACGTGCGAGTTCCTCCATCTCGTCGAGCGAACCGACCCGCACCACGAGACCGAGCGGACCGAAGACCTCTTCGCCGAGCGCGTGATCGGCAAGGAACTGCGCACCCGTCGTCTCGAACAGGTTGGGCGAGGCTGCCCGGTCGGAGGATTCGGTCACGAACAGCGGCTTGACTGTATTGCGACTGGCAAACCGCGCCTGCCCGTCGCGATAGGCTTTGGCGATGCCGACCGTCAGCATGGTCTGCGGCGCCACCTTGGCGAGCGCCTCGACTGTGGCAGCGGTGAAGCGGTCGGCATCGGCGCCTGCGATCACCACGGCGATACCGGGATTGGTGCAGAACTGCCCGGCGCCCATGGTGAGCGAACCGGCCCAGCCCTGGCCCAAAGCCTCGGCCCGGGCCTTCAGCGCTTCCGGCAAAAGGAACATCGGGTTCACGGAGCCGAGCTCGCCGAAGAACGGGATCGGCTCCGGCCGCCCGGCGCAGAGATCGAACAGCGCACGCCCGCCGGCAAGCGAGCCGGTGAAGCCCACCGCCTTAATCCGCGGGTGCTGGACCAGTGCATGGCCGACCTCGCGGCTGCCGCCCTGGATCAGCGAGAAGACACCGGGGTGAACGCCGGTCTTGCGGATGGCGGCCTCGATCGCCTCGGCCACGATCTCGCCGGTGCCGGGATGGGCCGAATGACCCTTCACCACCACCGGGCAACCTGCTGCCAGCGCCGCGGCCGTGTCGCCGCCCGCGGTCGAGAAGGCGAGCGGGAAATTCGAGGCGCCGAAGACGGCGACGGGGCCGATCGGCCGCTGGACCAGCCGGATCTCTGGACGGGGTGCCGGCTGGCGGTCCGGCAGCGCCGTGTCGAAGCGGCGATCGAGGTAGTCGCCCTTCTCGATGTGGTCGGCAAAGAGCCGCAGTTGCCCGGTCGTGCGGCCTCGCTCGCCGTTAAGCCGCGCCTCCGGCAGGCCCGTTTCCTGGCTGCCGATCTCGGTGATCGCCTCGGCGCGTGCCTCGATCTCGTCGGCGATGGTGCGGAGGAACGCCGCGCGGGACGCGCGCGACGAATAGCCATAGCTCCAGAAGGCATCCTCGGCGGCCTCGCAGGCTCGATTCACCAGTTCCACGGTGCCGGCGGCGAAGTGGTGCACCGGCCCATGCGCGGGGGCGGAGGCGAAGGTGCCCGCGCCGTCGAGCCACTCGCCCGCGACGAGGTGTTTTCCTTTGGGGGTGAAGACCATCTGACGTTCCTTTCCTTAGAACCGGTTGTGCGCTCGGTGAGGTCGGCTGAAGCGAATTGCCGCTTGTCGAGTATTTGTATACTCTACGTATGCAGAACATCAATCGCCTGCCTCCCCGGTCAGGCCAGCCACGAGAGACGACGATGAGCGAGACCACCACCCTGACAACGACCGCGCTTCAGGAGCGCGTCGAGGCGATCTTCTGCAAGGCCGGGCTCAATGTAATCCAGGCAGGAGCGCTCGCCCGGGTGATCGTGGCGGGCGAGCGCGATGCCTGCAAATCGCACGGCGTTTACCGCATCGAGGGCGCGCTGCGCACCGTGAAGGCAGGCAAGGTGCAGCCGGATGCGGTGCCGGAGCTCGCGCTTGAGGAAGGCTCGGCGATCGTGAAAGTGAACGCCGGGGGCGGCTTTGCCAATGCCGGCTTCGAGCTTGGCCTGCCGAAGCTCACGGAGCGCGCCCGCTCATCCGGGCTCGCCGCGCTGGTCATCAACGACTGCACGCATTTTTCCGCTCTCTGGCCGGAGGTAGAGGCCCTCACGGCTGAAGGCCTAGCCGCGCTCGTCATGTGCCCGAGCTATGCGACGGTCGCGCCGACCGGCGGCAACAGGCCTCTGCTCGGCACCAATCCCTTCGCCTTCGGCTGGCCGCGCCCTGGCAAACCGCCCTATGTCTTCGACTTTGCGACCTCCGTCGCCGCGCGCGGCGAAATCGAGCTCCATCGCCGAGCGGGCAAGCCGTTGCCGGAAGGCTGGGCGATCGATGCGGAAGGCAATCCGACGACAGATCCCGAGGCCGCGCTCGCTGGCGCGATGCTGCCCTTCGGTGGACATAAGGGCTCGGCGATCGGCACGATGATCGAGCTGCTGGCGGGCATCATGATCGGCGACCTGACCAGTCCCGAGGTGCTCGATTATCTCGGCACCACGACGCTCGCGCCCTTCCACGGCGAGCTCATCATCGCCTTCTCGCCCGAGGCTTTCGCCGCCGGCCGCCCCGGCGATCCCTTTGCGCGGGCGGAGGGCTTGTTCGAAGCTATCGTCGGCCAGGGCGCCCGCCTGCCCTCGCAGCGCCGCTACGTCGCCCGCGCCAAGTCGGAGGCGGAGGGCATCACCTTGACCGCCGCGGAAAGCGAGCAGCTCGACCGCCTGCTTGCGCTCGGGCTCGACGCCGTGGCTTAAGCGGCTGCGAGAAAACCGATTCAGCGCGGCGCGAGTGCCGCAGAGAAGGCCGCCGCCAACATCAGCCCTGCCGCAGCGAGCGGAAGAATGAAAAAGCCAGTGCTGGCATAGGCCGCCCCGAAACCGATCGTGCCGGCGAAGAGGGAAAAGTAGGTGACGCCGCTGTTGAGGCCCATGATCGCGCCACGTCTAGCCGGATCGAGTGCGGTCAGACGCAGGATGAGCACGTTCAGCCCGAAATGGTTGGCAAGGCCCCAGAGAAAGACGACCGCCAGCATGGCGGTATAGGACCCGCTCGCTGCCGCCATCGAAACATAGATACCGGCGACGGCGAGGAAAATGAGCGGCAACAGCCTGCCCGAGCCAAAGCGATCAATCAGCCGGTCGAGAAAGACCGCGCCGCCGAAGCCGAAGCCATAGGAGACCGCAACGAGGCCGTTGGCGCTGACGGGCAGGCCAAGAACGGCATGAAGATGGTCGCCGATATAGGCATAAACGCCATAGAAGGCAGCCATGAAAGCAGCGCAGGCGGCGAGAAGCGGCGCCACGCCACGAACGCCGAGCGCCGCAAGCGGCGACGTCGCTTTGCCGCCAGAATCCTCCCGCACTGCCGCAAGGCGGACGGCGGCGCAGGCGATCAGCGTTGCGGCGGCAACGACGACATACACCGTCCGCCAGCCGGCGAAATCGGCGATAGCTGCCGAGAGGGGAACGCCGGCCACCATGCTTAGAGTCCAGCCGGTCAGCACCAGGCCGACCGTCTCGCTCTCGCGCCCGGCAGGCGCGATGACCGAGGCCAGCGTATAGATGGCGGGAAGCGCTATGCCCGCGGCCATCCCGACGATGAGTTGGGCGACGACCAATAACGGAAGCGCCGGCGCGACCGCGCTGCCGCCAAGTCCAGCAGCAAGGAGCAGCAGTGCCGTCGCGAGCATCCGGCGCGGGCCGTGGCGGTCGATGAGCCGGCCAAGGAAAGCGGCACTTGCAGCCGTGCCGAGCCCGAACGCGGCCGAAGCCGTCATCACGGCAGGAACATCGGCGCCGAGGCTCCGTGCCACTTCCGGCGCGATCGGCCCGAGCGCCAGCGAGTTGGAGCCGATGACGCCGACGCAGGTGGTAAGCACGAATGCAAAGGGCGGGATGCGTGCCCTCTCGGCGGACGTGGTCGGAATAGATTGATTCATATTCGTCATTTCTGCATAATTGCAGAATTGAATTCGGCAACAAGAGGGAATATCGGAATGGATCAAAATACAGATGACGTTCGGCGGAAGCGCCCGTCCGACCGTGACCTCGACGCGATGGACCGAAAGCTATTAGGTGTTTTGGTAGAGGACGCAACCACGAGCTATGCCGAGCTCGGCGACCGGGTCGGGCTTTCGCCGCCGGCCGCACACGAGCGCGTGAAGCGCCTCAGGCGCTCCGGTGCGATCCGTCGCGTGGCGGCGCTGGTCGATCCCGAGGTCTTGGGGAAAACGCTACTCGCCTTCGTTCACGTCGACACCACCGGTTGGGGCAAGACGCCGGCCCTGCTTGCGGTCGAGGAGTATCCGGAAGTGGAGGAGATTCACTCGGTCGCGGGCGACACCTGCATGCTGCTCAAGGTCCGCACTGAAAGCACCCATGCACTCGAAGGGCTGTTGGCTCGCCTTTACGATACGCCCGGCGTCAAGGCGACGCGCAGCTATGTCGTGCTATCGACCTACCTGGAACGGCCGGTGCAGCCGGGCACGACGAGCGAATGGCCGACTCTGGTGAAGGGTCATGAATGAAGCCACAAAAGCGGATTCCTGGACCTGACCTCAGATTTCGAGACTGGGGCCCGTTAAGCAGAAGGCCCTCCGGCGGGACGGCCTTCTGCTTCGGCCTGATCAGGCCTTGTACTTCTCAACGGCGCCGGGGAGCTTGCTCCACTCAGCATACCAGGTATTGAAGAGCTTGAACTGCGCCTCGACATAGCCGCGCTGGCTTTCGGTGAGCGCGTCAGTTTCGTTGAAATGGAGCGTGTATTCCTTGTCTCCCTTCAGCACCATCATGTGCTTGAAGTAGAGAACGAGGTCCGGACCCTCGTCGAAGGAGGAGAGGACGGCAAGCGCCTGCTCCAGCTCCTGCGCGCGCTGGCGCGCGTCGACATCGCCGCGGGCGGCAGCCTGCGACAGATTGCAGAGGTGGATCACCTCCTTCGGCAGCACATTGCCGATGCCGGTGATTGCGCCGGTCGCGCCGCAGTTGACGAAGCCGTGGAAGACGGCGGTGTCGACGCCGATCATCAGCGACACGCCATCGTCACGGCTCGTAATGTTCTCGGCCGCGTAGCGCATGTCGGCCGGGCCGCCGAATTCCTTGAAGCCTACGAGGTTCGGATGCTCGGCGCGCAGCGCGAAAAACAGGTCGGCGCGGGTGGCGAAGCCATAATAGGGGCTGTTGTAGATCACTGCCGGAAGATCCGGCGCGGCCGACAGGATCGCCTTGAAATGCGCCTTCTGTGCGACGAGCGAAGGCCCGCGCGAGAGCACCCGCGGAATCACCATTAGGCCCTGAGCGCCGACTTTCTGGGCATGCGCCGCATGGGCGACCGCTGAAGCGCTATTGATAGCGCCAGTGCCGACGATGACCGGCACGCCGGCCTTTACCAGGCGCTCCACCCCTTCCATGCGCTGCGCATCGGTCAGGAGCGGCCAGTCGCCCATCGAGCCGCAATAGACGACTGCCGACATGCCGTCGGCGATCAGCTCCTTGCCTTTGCCGACAAGAGCATCGAAGTCGGGGCTGCGGTCTTCTTTGCAAGGGGTCATCAGCGCGGGGATCACGCCGGAGAAAATCTTGGCCTTCATGTCAAACTCCTGCTGGCCTGTCGGATAGACAGAGACACCAGCCATCGCCGCGCCTCTGATTTCGCTTTATAATACTCTTTGTATTTTATTTGTCGACAATAAATCGACAGAAAATCACAGGGCGATTTCCAGCCGCCTGTCGCGGGAGAAAAGCTTCTGGATCTGGTGCACGATCTGCTCGGCATGCACCCTCGCCAGGCGGTCCGCCTCTTCGGCGTCGCGAGCTGCGATGGCCGCAATCATATCCTCATGTTCATCGACGAAACGCTGCGGCAAGCGGTCGTCATAGGACTGGTAATAGAGCCTGAGTATCCGCCGACCCTCGTCGAGAAGCCGCTTGAATAGGCCGGTGAAATAGGAATTGCGCCCCGCCTCCGCGATCGCCAGGTGCAGCGCCGCATTGGTGGCGATCATCGCCAGCGCATCCTGCGCCTGGACCGCGGCGGCGAACTCCGCCTGACGGGCGCGGATCACCTGCAAATCCTCCGTGCGGTGATGTTGAGCCGCGAGCCGCGTGGTGACTCGATACATGAGCACCAGTGCGTCGAAATAGGTGTTCATGTTGATGAAATCGATGTTCGACACCATGGTCGATCGGTTCGGCAGCGTGTCGATCAGCCCCTCGCCCGCGAGCCGCACCAGCGCCTCGCGGATCGGCGTGCGCGACATCTTGAACCGTTCGGCCAGTTGCGCCTCGTCGATCGGGCTGCCGGGAGGCAGGACCAGATCGAGGATCTCGTCGCGCAGAAGGTCGTAGACCATCTTCACGCCGGAGCCTCGCTTGCGTTCTGGAATGGAATTGTTGTCGGTATCGGTCATCTGGCAATCCTCTTGTCGACAAGAGAAATACTTCCCTCCGCTAATCGGATCAACAGTTTCCCGAAACCCGTCGCGTCAGGGGCGCGGAAAAGCCGACGCAAGTCATCGCCTGCCGTCCTTTGTACGCAACTCCCGAAATGTAATTGAATATCTCAGCCGATCCACCGGCGGGATGGAGTGTTCCCATTCGGTTCTGGAAGGACCGGAGAGGAGATATGCTGAACCAGGCTGAAGCATGATCGAGGCGCGCTCCCACTTCCCGGCGACTCTCCGGCGTAGCCTGAATGTACAGGAGGAGAGCAGAGAGACTCCGATGACGGCGCCGAAAACCGCTTTATCCCTGTGCCAACCGATCGGCGCGCCCTTTTCATATTCGGTGACCAGCGCCTGTTCGAGCGTCTCCGTCGGCAAACCGGCGAAATCGGCTGCAAGCTCGCGCAGAGGCAGGAGCATCGGCGGGATAGCGTCCCCCTTGCGAAGCGACTCGGTGCTGAAGTCATACTTCCAGCCGAAGGAGATCACCCGTCTCTTGCCTTGGAAGCCGTGGAAATCGAAGGCCTTGAAGGGAAGCTGCGGTATCGCCTCAAGAAGTGCCTCTTGAAGCTTACGCGGTACGATATCCGGCTCGTAGCGAAAACCCTGAGGCAGATTATCCGCCGGTTTTCCGAACAGATCTTCCTGCATGAGCACCTCGCCAACGCTGTCGGCCTCTCGGGCGTCGACCCGACCTCGTCCGAAACGGCAACAGATGGCCGCAGGTTCCTGATGATCGCGTTCATACGCCTTGCCAAAGCTGCGCATTCACACCCGCGCGGCGCCGAAGGCGCTCGGCGGCGAAATCCACGAAGGCGCGCACGCGGGCCGAAACCATGCGACCTTCCGCGTGCACGATGTGGATCGGCACCGGCTCACGCTCGTAGTCTGCAAGCACGATCTTCAGCCGCTCTGCCTCGATATCCGGTGCTACTTGATAGGACTGGTAACGGGAAAGGCCCCAGCCGGCGACCGCGGCGGCGATGGCCGCGTCATTGGTATTGCAGATGAGGCGGGCGCTGATCGGGACGCGAATACTGCTGTCGCGCCCGAAGAGCCATTCCGAATGGCCGTAGAGACCATCACGTCCGATCAGGCGATGATGGATGAGATCCTCGGGGCGCTCAGGCTCGCCGAAACGGGCGAAATAATCCGGCGAACCGCAGAGCACCTGCCTTATCGAGCCGATACGGCGGGCAATGAGACCGGACGCGGGGAGCGCCGCGATACGTATCGCCACGTCGAGGCCTTCCTCGACCAGGTTCGTCACACGGTCGAGGAAAACGGTCTTCACCTGCATCTCCGGGTACTGGTGAAGAAAGTCGAGAACGACGGGAAGCACATGGATGCGCCCGAAGAGCGCAGGCGCCGTGACCGTGAGCAAGCCCGCGGGTTTGGTGAAGCTGCCCGCCGCATTGTCCTCCGCCTCCGCGATCTCCGCGAGAATGCGCCGGCAATCGGCTACGTACCCTTCGCCCGCCGCCGTCAATTTCAGCGAACGGGTGGTGCGAACGAGGAGGCGCGTGCCGATCATCTCCTCCAGCTTTGCGATCGCCCGCGTGACCGATGGAGGGCTCATATGCAGCACCTTGGCGGCAGGTGCAAACCCGCCGCTTTCCACCACCTGCACGAAGATCCGCATCGCCTGCCAGCGATCCATCGAGCCCTCCGATGAAGCATTATTGCGTCATGTGAAATGGTCTAGTGTATCTAGAGAGGCTTATCAACCGCTTAAGCAATAATCATTCTTGCGGCTGTTCCAAATTCTGCAGGAGGCAAGAATGAAGCTCTACTACCATCCGCTGTCCGGCCATGCGCATCGCGCCCGGCTCTTTCTCTCGCTGCTCGCGATCGAGCATGAGCTCGTACTCGTCGATCTTGCCAAGAGAGAGCACAAGCAAGCGACGTTCCTCAAGCTCAACCCCTTCGGCCAGGTTCCCGTGCTCGATGACGCCGGCACGATCATTTGTGATTCCAACGCCATTCTCGTCTATCTCGCGAAAAAGACGGGCCGCACGGACTGGCTGCCGGAAGACGCCGAAGGCGCGGCGGCCGTTCAGCGCTGGCTGTCGGTCGCCGCGGGGCAGATTGCCCATGGCCCGGCGCAGGCGCGCCTCATCAACGTGTTCAAGGCGCCCTACCGGCCGGAAGAGGTCATTCCGCGTTCACATGCGATCCTGGAGCTGATCGAGGCGGCGCTCGAAAACCGAAGCTGGATCGCCGCCGACCGGCCCACGATCGCCGACGTCGCGCTCTATAGCTACGTCGCGCGCGCCCCCGAAGGCGACGTCGACCTTGAGCGCTATTCGAATATTCGCGGGTGGCTCGAGCGCATCGAGGCGCTGCCTCGCTTTGTCGATTTCCAGAAGACCGCGGTCGGATTGGCAGCCTGAGGAGGCATCGTCATGAACGCTCCCGCTCCTTCGCCCTGGCATCAGGGCGAGATTGCCCTGCAAAGGCTGCTCGGTGTCGATGTTCGCATGGACGAGGTCGGGCGCCGAGTCCTGCGCGATCACCTGATCGACCAGCATCGGGAATTCTATCCCCTTCTGCCGATGGTGGTGCTGGGGGCGGTGGACCGGAAGGGCGATGTCTGGGCGACGCTAAGGGCGGGACGTCCCGGCTTCCTCCATGCGCCGGATGCTCTGAGGCTCACCGTCGAACACGCCCGGGAACCGTCAGATCCTGCCGAGGCGGGTATGGAGGATGGTGCCTCCCTCGCCCTCCTCGGCATCGATCTCGGCACGCGCCGCCGCAATCGGCTGAACGGCACGCTCAGCCGCCATGCGCACGGTTTCGATCTCGAAGTGCACCAGAGCTTCGGAAACTGTCCGAAATATATCCAGCTCCGGCAGGTCCGTTTCGTGCGCAATCCGTCGGAGCCGCCGGCGATGCCTCCGATCGAAAGCGCCGAACTCGACGACGCGGCGCGCGCTCTTATCGAACAGGCGGACACGTTCTTCGTCGCCACCTATGCCGACCTTCCCGGCGGAAGGCAGGTGGACGTCTCCCATCGCGGCGGCCGCGCGGGATTCGTGCATGTCGGCGAAGACGGCTGGCTGACGATCCCGGATTTCATCGGCAACCGCTTCTTCAACACGCTCGGCAATATCGCACTCAATCCACGCGCCGGGCTTGTCTTCCCAGACTTCTCGACCGGTGGCCTGCTGCAAATGACCGGAAAGGCCGAACTCCTGCCCGATCGACCCGAAGGCAAGCACTTCGAAGGCGCCGAACGCTACTGGCGCTTCCGCCCGCACCGGATCGTCTGGCGCGCCGACGCGCTGCCGATCCGCTACGATTTCGCCGAGTGGTCGCCCTTTGCACTCGCGACCGGCACTTGGCGGTAAGTCACCAGGAAGAGCGGCGGCGAAGGGCCCGCATCGCTCGCGCCCTTCGCCGGCAACACGGACATCGCTTAACGGAACTGCCTGGAGCCGGCGGCGTTCTTCCGTCGGGAAGCAGATGGCTTTTTGGGACTGGAACCGCTGAGACGGCGGCCGCCGCCAGCCAGACACGGTCGTTGCGATGAACAAGCTGACGAAGTTCAACATCTGGTACTGGGTCGCGGCCTTTTTCGTTCTGATGCTTTTCCAGTATATCTTTGCGACCGCGACCCAGGTCGCGCAAATTCCCTACAGCCAGTTCGAAACCTACCTCGCCGAAGGCAAGATCGCCGAGGTCGCGGTCTCGGACCGCTTCATCCAGGGCACTTTCAAGAGCCCGCAGGACGGCAAGCCGATGTTCATCACCACCCGCGTCGAGCCGGACCTTGCACGGCAATTGCAGGAGCGTGGTGTCGTCGTCGCCGGGCAGATCGAGAACACCTTCCTGCGCGACCTCCTCTCCTGGGTCCTTCCGGCGATCATCTTCATTGGACTCTGGATGTTCATGCTGCGGCGCATGGCGGGCGGAATGGGCGGCGGCCTGATGCAGATCGGCAAGTCGAAGGCGAGAATCTATGTCCAGACCGATACCGGCGTGACGTTCACGGATGTGGCCGGGGTTGACGAGGCCAAAGACGAACTGAAGGAGATCGTCGACTTCCTGAAGGAGCCGAAAAGCTATGGCCGGCTTGGCGGCCGCATGCCGAAGGGCGTGCTGCTCGTGGGCCCGCCCGGCACCGGCAAGACGCTGCTTGCGAGAGCCGTCGCCGGTGAAGCCGGAGTGCCGTTCTTCTCCATCTCCGGTTCGGAGTTCGTCGAGATGTTCGTCGGCGTCGGCGCCGCCCGCGTGCGCGATCTCTTCGAACAGGCCCGGGCGAAAGCACCCGCGATCATCTTCATCGATGAACTCGATGCGCTCGGCCGCGCCCGCGGCATCGGTCCGATGGCCGGAGGACACGACGAGAAGGAGCAGACGCTCAACCAGTTGCTGGTCGAGCTCGATGGGTTCGATCCCTCGACCGGGCTTGTCTTGCTTGCCGCCACCAACCGGCCGGAGATCCTCGATCCGGCGCTGTTGCGCGCCGGGCGCTTCGATCGCCAGGTCCTTGTCGACCGTCCCGACAAGCAGGGACGCGTGCAGATCCTGAACGTGCATCTTAGAAAGGCTAAGCTCGCCCACGACGTGCAGCCGGAACAGATCGCAGCGCTCACCCCCGGCTTCACCGGAGCGGATCTCGCCAATCTCGTCAATGAGGCAGCGCTGCTTGCAACGAGGCGCAGAGCCGATGCCGTGACCATGGACGACTTCAACAACGCCATCGAGCGCATCATTGCGGGATTGGAGAAGCGCAACAGGCTGCTCAATCCGCGGGAGCGCGAGATCGTCGCCTATCACGAAATGGGCCATGCGCTTGTCGCGATGGCATTGCCGGGGGCCGATGCGGTGCACAAGGTCTCGATCATCCCGCGCGGCATCGGCTCGCTCGGTTATACGATCCAACGGCCGACGGAGGACCGGTTCCTGATGACGAAGGAGGAACTGGAGAACAAGATGGCCGTGCTGCTCGGCGGGCGCGCCGCCGAATGGATCGTCTTCGGCCACCTTTCGACGGGAGCCGCCGACGACCTCGTCAAGGTCACCGACATCGCGCGCGCGATCGTCGCGCGCTACGGCATGACGGAGAAGCTCGGCCATGTCGCACTCGAACGGGATCGTCGATCGATGCTGACGCCCAACCCGCTCTACCAGGGGCCGAGCGAGCGCGACTATTCGGAAGAGACCGCCGCGATCCTCGATGAGGAAGTGCGCCGGATCGTCGACGATGCATTCGAGCGTACCGTCGCCTTGCTCAAGGAGCGCCGACCCGTCCTCGAGCAATCGGCAAAGCTTCTTCTGGAGCGGGAGACGATCACGGAAGCCGAGTTGCGGGCCATAGTCGAAGACCGCGGACGCGACACCCCCAAGACCGCCGCGCGTCGGACCTGAGCGGCCGCGCCTTTTCCACTCTCCACCGACGAAAGCCGCCCCCCGCTTTTCACTAAAGGAGCCTCCGTGCGTTTGCGCCGGGTATTGAGCGTCACTTCGCTTTAATTATCTGAATCTGGCGCGCATCGCGCGCATGCTTTGTTCAAGCTTCATCCGTGGAGGTTGTCATGGCAAATGCGCTGATGGAAAACAAGAAACTGCAAGACTGGATGAACCTCATCCTCGCCGTCGCTCTTTTCGTCTCGCCTTGGCTCATGGGCTTCGCGGCGGAGCCCGTGCCTGCCTGGAGCGCATGGATTGGCGCCGTTGTCCTTGGTGCCTTGGCACTCGCGATGCTGACCGTGTTCTCGGAGTGGGAGGAATGGGCGAACATGGTGTTCGGGATGTGGCTTGTCGTTGCGCCTTGGCTGCTTGATTTCGCCGCCAATACCGACGCCCGATGGACACATGTCGTCCTGGGTCTGCTGGTCGCAGCGATATCCGCTTGGGCCTTGTGGGACGAACGACATAATCCTCATGTCCAGGCTTGACCGAGTCGATGCCCGCCGCGTCAGCGGCGGGCTGGCGATGAATCTTGGTTCGCGATGCTGTCGCGGGTCGCCGACCATCGGCTAGCCGCGATCAAGCATGTCCTACGGCGCTTCGCACTCGATCTCTGGTAAACGGCAAATCGTAGAGGCGCTTGCCGATGGCGTTTCTGATCGCATTGGCGACAGCCGCGGCCGCAGGGCCTTGGGCCGCCTCGCCGGTGCCGAGGAACGGTTCACCGGAACGCTCGACGATATGCACTTCGACGCTGTCGGGAACGCTTGCAAAACGCAGGATTGGATAACTCGACCAATCGGTGCTCGTGATCCTCGTCCTGTCGAAGGCCACCGCCTCGTAGAGCGTCCAGCTGATCGATTGCAGGATGCCGCCTTCCGTCTGGTTGCGGATTCCGTCCGGGTTGACAATCTCGCCGCTGTCGATGGCCGAGACGGCGCGCACCACGCGCACGCGCCCGGTTTCCGGCTCGACTTCCACTTCCATCGCCACCGCCAGATAGGCGGCGAGATTCTTGTAGCGGGCAAACCCGAAGCCATGCCCGCGATTCTTCGGCATTTGCGGGCCGTTCCAGCCGAAGCGCTCGGCAGCCAGTTCGATGACGGCACGCGCGCGCGGATCCGCCATGTGGCGCAGCCGGAACTCGACCGGGTCGACCTCTGCCATCAACGCCAACTCATCGATCGTGCTCTCGATGGCGAAGACATTCGCATAGGCACCCAGAGCTCTGAGGGCCGAGACACGCAACGGCATGTCCGGCAGGAAATGCCAAAGCACGCGCTTGTTCGCGATGGCGTAGAGCGGATTGGCGTTCCGGTCACCGTTGCCCGACGGGGTGATGTTGAGCTCGGGCGGCTTCGGCTGGAAAGGCTGCGACTTATGGCGTGCGGCGAGAAGCGCGCCGGCACCGCCGGGGCGGGTCGAGTGGGTATTGCTCCAGACATCGTAGGCCCAGCTCGCTATCCTGCCCGAGCGGTCGAGCGACGCATTGACCTTCATGAGCATCGCCGGGCCATAGGGCTCCCAGCTATGCTCCTGCTCCCGCATCCATTGGACGCGAATGGGTCTGCCCGGAACCTTGGTCGCAATGAGGGCGGCATCCGCCGCCGCGTCGTCGGCGCCGTTGTGTCCGTAGCATCCCGATCCCTCCATGTGGATGACATGGACCTTCTCTTCCGACATCGCCAGCATCTCGGCGATCGCGGCGCGGTCGGGATAGACGCCCTGCGTGTGGGACCAGACGTCCAAGCTTCCATCGGCTTTCATCTCAGCGACCGCGCAGGAGGGGCCGATCGAGCCGTGGATCTGATAGGGCCGCGTAAAGGTCGCCTCGAATTGCTTGGCCCCGGACGAGAGCACACCGGCTTCCGCTACGGTGCCGACCTCGCGTTCCAGCCTTTGCAGCTCTGCCGGCAGATCGGTCTGGTCCGGAAGCGACTCCCTTTCCTGCCATCTTGCCGTTGCTGCCAGAGTGCGCATGGCGTTCACCGCCTGGAATTCCTTCTCCGCGACAACCGCCAGGAAATTGCCGTCGCGCACGACCGCGACGACACCCGGCATCGCCTCGGCAGCGCTCGCATCGACTTCGCTGAGCTCCGCCGCCGGGCTCGGCGGCAGCACGACACGCGCATGCAGCATGCCGTCGAGGCGCAGATCGTGCACATAGGCCTGACCGCCCGTCACCTTCGCCGGTATGTCGACGCGAGGCAGGGACTTGCCCATGACCCGCAACGCACTCGGTTCTTTCAGCGTCGATTGCGGCTGCGCTTCCACATGCAGCATCAATTCCGAGACGAGCTCCCCATAGGTCAGGCTTCTCCCGTCCTTTGCCAGCACGGTCCTGTTTTCGCTCTTGAGCTCTGCGGGAGCCACGGCGAAGCGCTTCGCCGCTTCAGAAAGCAGCAGCGCGCGAACTTGCGCGGCGGCGTTCCTGATGGCAGTGCCGCTGTTCTGCATGGATTGGCTGCCGGCGGTGAAGCCTTCGTTCGGCGTACGGCCGGTATCGGCCGTGACGAGCAGGATATCCTCCGGCTTCACGTCCAGCTCTTCCGCAGCAACTTGCAGAAGTGCCGTGCGGATGCCCTGGCCGAGCTCCGCCTTGCCGGTGAAGACGGTTATCGAATTGTCGGCATCGATCCGGATCCAGGAATCGAGGAAACGTTCATCGTCCAGGCTCCCGGGCAAGGTCACGGGCGTCGCCGGCGGCAGGTCCTGGGCAAATGCGCGGACGAGTGAGAAGCTGACGACGAGCGCCCCGGTCCCGGCGATCACACCACGACGGGTGACCTCTTCTTGAAGAATGCTCATCAGCCTGTCCTCCCTTCGTCGGGATCGGGCAAAGAGGCGGCCCGCATCAGCTCTCCAGCTCGGCGGATGGCCGCCATGATCCGCATATGGGTTCCGCATCGACAGAGATTGGTCGTCAGCGCTTCCCGGATCTCTTCCTCGCTCGGCTGCGCCTTTCTGCGCAACAAGGCATGCGCACTCATCATCATGCCCGGAATGCAGTAGCCGCATTGCGCCGCCTGCAGCTCGATAAATGCCTGCTGCAATGGCCCGGGCTTTTCGAGCGTGCCCAGACCTTCGACCGTGGTGACCTCACGCCCTTCAAGGAGCATGATCGGCACCATACAGGAAAGCACGGCTTCGCCATCGACCACGACTGTGCACGAGCCGCACTGGCCGAGGCCGCACCCGTATTTGGCGCCGTTCAAGCCCAGGTCATCGCGCAATACGTAGAGCAGAGGTGTCGCCGGATCCGCGTCGATCGCATGCGAGCTGCCGTTGACCGTCAGCGATATGGTCATCAGTCCTCCTCGGCGCCGACATTGTGCGGCGCCCTCTCTATGCCGTCCGACGGCCGGATCGTTACCTTGTACGCGCCGGAACGGGTATTCGCGACCTGCTCGACGAGCCCGCCCCAGGCCGGCTCATCGGAAAAACTTTCGCGCATGTAAGCGAGCAGGTCGGCCACCTGCTGGTCGCTCAGGATATGCCGGAACGCAGGCATCACCGCGCTCGCCTCGCCGTCGGCAGGCGGCAGACCGAAAAGCACGACATTCACGATGTTCTGCGGGTTCGGCGCATTGACGGCAGTGCTGAGCTCGAAGTTGAGGCCTCCGAATGGCTGCCGCCGCGCGCCTTGGTGGCAATTTGCACAGGCGGCTTGGTAGAGCGTCTCTCCGCCCTCGCCGCCGGAGGCAAGCGCAACGGAACTCTGGCTATCGCCTGCCTGCTCCAGCCGATCCGCTTCGAACTGTTCGCGCAAGTCTGCTGCTCTTTGCGCGCGCTCTGGCGTCGGATCTCCCATGACCGAAACGACATAGGTGGCGATCGCCGCGATGTCGCTGTCCGGAAGGAGCGAAAGATTGCCGGTTACCTCGGCCATCGGTCCGCGGGAGACGCCGTGATGTTCATGCCAGCCGTTGCGAAGATAGAAGGCGAGGCTCTGCTCATCCCAGGGTATCGGAGCCTTGGCGTCCGCGTTGATCGCATAGGCTTGCCAGCCTTCGGCCTCACCGCCGCCGAGGTGCCGATCCCGGTCTTCGGCACCGAACACGTTACGCGGCGTATGGCACGCGCCGCAATGACCGAGACCCTCGACGAGATAGCGCCCGCGGTTCCATTCCTCGCTGCGAGCCGCTTCCGGCTCCACCTCGCCCTCATGAAGGAAAAGCAGTTTCCACCCTGCGAGGAGAGGACGGAACTCGAGCGGGAATGGCAGCTCGTTTTCCGCAGCCTCCGCCTTGACGGCTGCGCGGGTCATCAGGAATGCGTAAAGTGCGCGATTGTCCTCAGCGGTGACGCGGGTGAAGTGGTCATAGGGGAAGGCCGGATAGAGGTGGTTTCCCGTCCGATCCACCCCCTCGCGCATCGCCCGCTCGAATGCAGCCTCGCTCCAGCCGCCAATGCCGGTCTCCCGATCGGGGGTAATGTTGGTGGAGTATATGGTGCCGAAGGGCGTCGGTACTGCGAGGCCGCCGGAAAACGCCGGTTTACCGGGCACGGTATGGCAGGCTATGCAATTGCCAACTGCCGCCAACTGCGCGCCCCTCGCGACGAGCTCAGGAGCGAAACTCGCTTCTCCAGCCGTAGCCTCTTCGGAAATCTCTGATCTCCAAGCGAAGAGCAGGAAAGCGCCCGCAGCCAGAAAAATGGCCGCCACGAAAACGATCGCCGCCTTCAAGGCCCACATCGCAAATCTCCGCCGGTCACGCAAAACGCCGCAATTGCCGATCTGTTCCGGACCGTAGGTGACGTTTGCGCGCACGACCCAGAGATGAGCCGGCATTTTGGCGAGCGCTGGTCCCGGCCATCGCGTCTGCTCTCGTGCCTTGGCAAGAACCACGGCGCGATCTACTCTAGGATGCGCTGAGCTTAGGGAGGCTTCGATGACGTCAAGCTTCAACGTCCACGACGCGGCAGGCTATGAGCAGCTGATGGGCCGCTGGAGCCAAAGACTAGCACCCCCGTTCATCGACTTCGCGGGGCTCGCCGACAGCGAAAAGATTGTCGACGTCGGTTGCGGTACCGGCAGCCTCACCTTCGCGCTCGCCAAGGCCGCCGATCTTAGCGAGATCGCCGCGATCGACTATTCGCCCGTCTTTGTCGAGGAGGCTATCCGGCGCAACACCGATCCGCGCATTAATATCCGCCAGGCGGACGCCTGCGCCTTGCCCTTCGCGGACGGCGCGTTCGACCGCGCCTTGGCGCTGCTGGTGCTGCACTTCGTGCCGGAGGCGAGCAAGGCCGTCGCCGAAATGCGCCGCGTCGTCAGGCCGGGAGGCGTGGTCGCCGCGGCCGTGTGGGATCATCTCGGCGGCATGCCCGGTATGCGCATGATGGTCGACACGGTGGCGGCACTCAGCGAAGGAGGGCGGCAACTGCGCGCCCGCTATTGTTTCCAACCGATGATGCGACCGGGCGAAATGAAGCGGACCTTTGTCGAAGAGGGTCTCGCGGACGTTACGGAAACGCAGTTGATGATCCGCATGGACTACCGGAACTTCGACGATTACTGGGCGCCGATTGCCGCCGGCGAAGGGCCGCTCGGCAAATATGTGGCGACGCTCGATGCCGCGGAGCGCACCCGCGTCGACGCTGCCATGCGCGACGCGTACGAGGCCGGCCAGCCCGACGGCCCGAGATCCTTTGCGAATGTCGCCTGGGCTTGCCGGGGGATCGTTCCCTGACCCGACGGCGGGCGCCGGAGAAGCCGCTCAATTCTTCATCGCAGCCGGCCGCATGCGTCGAGCGCGAATACCGCCGAGCCGGTCCACAGGACACCCGTGAGCGACAGGATGCTCAGCAGCCGCGAGACGGCTCTCAAGAAGGTCTGGTTCTCCCCTCTTTCGGATCGATATAGCGTGAGCCCCCCGGGAGCCCATATGGCGACGAGGAGGAGCATCGCCGCGACAAGCGTCGCCAGGGCAACGAGTGCCGGAATGACCGTTGCCGCCGACGGGAAGGCGCCGATGGCGCATGTCACTGACTGGAAGGCATAGACGAGCGTCAGATGTCCCGCCCAAAGAATTGGTCCGGTCAGCAGGAACAGAATGGCGCTGGCGACCGGCGGTTCCCTGACAGGCTGTGGGGCGGGTTCCTTCATGATGCACCTATCCGATCAGCCGCGGAAAACCATGGATCAGCCCAAGCCCCAGCAAAGACTGGGCGACGGTGTAGTGATAAAGCAGCATGTAGTTATCGAAGGTCACACGGCGCACGGCATCGAGCTTGCCGGCCACATGCCGTGCTATGGTGAACGGCCCCATGACCACCAGAGCGAGGACGAGCTGTCCGAAAAGGACGACGCCGAGGTAGACCATCGCGCCATAGGCATTATCACCGGGGCGCAGGCCCGTCGTCAGATGCCCCTCGACCTCGAGCGCAAGCGAACCAACCAGGCAGGCGAGCGACAGAAGGAGCGCAGCCGCGACCAAAACGCGCGAGGCGGCGACCTTCTCGAGCTTCCGGCTGACGAGCCATACGATCCCCGATCCCGCGAGCAGCAGAGCGCCCGCGGAAAGAGGCCATCGAGCAGACGGAGGCAACGGAGATCCGGCCGGTGCCCAGACCTCCGGCGACACGACCCAGAGGAACAAGTAGGAGAAGACGTAGGCGACATAGAGGGATCCTGCCACGAACATCAGAACGACCATGGCCCACCAGGAATGCGATGTGGGCCCGCTCATGTAGGTCGGCAGGCGAACGCCCTTGGCGACCTCGATCTCGCCCTTTGACGGCCCAGGGTCGAGGCCCCAGGCCCAGACGAGACAGAAGGCGATGGCAATCACCCCGCAAATCGTGGCGACCATCACCAGCTTCACGGTCAGCAATAGGAAGCAGGCGGCCGTGAAAATCGCGGCCAGGAAGGGCGGCCAGCCTGGTCCCGGCATCTGGATGACATATTGCGGGCGGGCATGGATCGGCGACGTCACGATGGTCTCTCGCCCGCCGGTCGGAGCATTGGGCAGATAATGATGCCCCTCCTGCACCTCCTGCGGCAGGCTCGGCCGATCCCAGAGGGGCTCACGGCTGGTGACACAGGGAATGCTGCGGGTGGAGTAGACGTCGTTCGGGAGCCATTCCAGCGTGCCGGCCGCCCACGGGTTTTCGACGCCGCCTTTCCCGACGCGGAAGTTCGCGGCCAGGTCGATCAGGAAAAGCAGGACTCCCGCCCCCAGCACGTAGCTTCCTGCGGTGGACACGGCGTTCAACAGGTCCCAGCCTAATTCACCCGGATAAGTCCAGACGCGCCGCGGCATGCCCCTGAGCCCCGTCAAATGCATCGGCAGGAACGCGACGTTGAAGCCGATGAACATCAGCCAGAAGACCCACCGGCCGAGCCTCTCGGAGAGAGCCCGCCGGCTGAAGAGCGGCGTCCAGTAGTAGAAGGTGGCGAACAGCGGGAAGACAAACCCGCCGATCAGCACATAGTGGAAATGCGCGACAACGAAATAGGTGTCGTGCACCTGATAGTCGAACGGCACCATCGCCACCATGACGCCGGTGAGCCCGCCGAGGGTGAAGATGAACAGGAAGCCGAGAACAAACAGCGACGCGGTCGTCATGCGGAGCCCTTCTCGGCCGGCTGCGATCGTCGCGATCCAGGCGAAGACCTGAATTCCCGAGGGAATGGCCACCGTCATGCTCGCCGCCGAAAAGAAGGCAAGGCTCAACGCCGGAATGCCGGTCGTGAACATGTGATGCACCCACAGCCCGAAGCTGAAAAAGCCGATGCCGATCAGCGCCACGACGATCAGACGGTAGCCGACCAGAGGCGTGCGCGCCATGGTCGGCACGATCATCGAGACGAGCCCCGCGGCCGGAAGGAAGATGATATAGACCTCCGGATGCCCGAAGAACCAGAAGAGGTGCTGCCACAGCAGCGGATCGCCGCCGAGCGCGGCGGTGAAGAAGGGCCAGCCGAACGCCCGCTCGATCTCGAGCATCATCGTCGCGAGGATCACCGCGGGAAAGGCGAACATGATCATGCTGGCGAAAATCAGCATCGTCCAGGCGAAGATCGGCATCTTGGCAAGCGACATGCCCGGCGGCCGGGTTCTGAGCGCGCCGACGACGATCTCGATCGCACCGGCAATGGCCGATATCTCGATGAAGCCGATGCCGAGCAACCAGAAATCGGCGTTGTCGCCCGGGGAATATTCCGTGAGCGTCAGCGGCGGATACATGAACCAGCCGCCTTTCGGCGCAAGATCGTAGAAAATGGTCGAAAAGAAGACCAGCCCACCGACCACATAGGCCCAGATCGCAAAGGCGCTGAGACGCGGAAAGGGCAGGTCGCGAGCGGCGAGCATCTGCGGCAGCAACATGACGCCGAGCGCCTCCATCGCGGGCACCGCGAACAGGAACATCATCGTCGTTCCGTGAACGGTGAACATCTGATTGTAGAGGTCCTGGCCGATGAGGCGATTGTCGCCGACCGCCAATTGCGTGCGCATGATGAGCGCCAGCACGCCGGCCATCAGGAAGAAGAGGAACGCCACGCCGAGATAGAGGAGGCCGATGATCGTGTTGTTCACGGCCGTGACCAACCGCCAGCCGCGCGGCGTCGCCCATATGCGCTCGAGCTCGCGGACCTCTCCCTCAGGCCGGGGATCGGGGTTGGGAAGCTCCATCATCCGCCTCCGCCGCTCGTATCGCGAAGGAAATAAAGAGCCACCAGGCCGGCCAGATAGATGATGAGGACCGCGAAGGAGTCGTAGCCCATCCTCAAGACCGTGCGGTCCCGCCGCTCGAGCAAGCCGATGAAGAAGACCGCCGTCACGGTGATTGCGATCAGCGCGGCGAAAGCCTCGAAGCGCCCTGCGCCGTTCATGACCGCATCGGCGCCGCCGGTGACATCGATGACGAAAAGGAAAGAGAGGTCGATGAGGTTCGTGCCGAAGATGTCGGACATTGCCATGGTGTAGAGGCCGGCCCGCGTGGCGGCGAAGACTGTGCTCAACTCCGGGAGCGAGGTTGCGATCGCCACGAGCACCGCACCGACGAAGCTCTGGCCGAGGCCGCTCACTTCGGCGATCGCGTCGCCCGTGCGCGACAGCAGGTAGCCTGCGACGACGATGACGCCGCCGCAGGCGGCCGCGGCCGAGGCCGCCGCGCTAAGGGATTGCTTCTTGCCCCCCTTGGCCTCCTCCCGCGCCCGCTTCTCCTCGTTTTCCCGCGTCACCTCCTCGTCATTGGCGATCCAGGGCCGGCCGTGCTGCGCCCGCGACAGGACCCATAGGGCGAGGCCGGTCACCGCGGCGAGCAGCCACATCCAAAGGCCGGTGGAAAGAACCGCAACATCGCCGACCACGATCGAGGCGGTGACGATCGACAGGAGCAGGATCTTGAAACCGCCCTGCAACATCACGACCGGATCGGGAATGACAGACGTCAGAGCCTTCCGGCCGATCAAAGCGTCGGCGAGTGCAAGGATCGCCACCTGCATGGCGATGCCGCCGAGGATGCTGTTGACCGCGAGGCTGGCGTCGCCGCTGAGCGAGGAAGTCACCGCCACCGCCAGTTCCGGCAAAGACGTGATGCCGCCCAGAAGCGCGACGCCGATGAATGCCTGCCCGACGCCTGTCTTCTCGCTGATGACATTGGCATGACCCGTGATACGGACGCCCGCCATCCAGACCGAGACAGCCGCTCCGGCGAAAATCGGCAGGTTCAGCCACAGGCCAAGGCCGGTGAAATCAAGCATCGACCGTCACCTCAGTTGGTCCAGATAAGAAGAGAGCTGCGCCAGCTCGGCTTGCGTGAAGATGTCGTATGGCGGCATGAGGTTTTCCGGCTTCACGTGCTCACCGTCGCGGATCCAGCGGGCAAAGGCCGCGACGTCGTTCTCCAGTGTCGCGGCGGCCAGCGAATGCCGGCTGCCGACATGCGTCAGGTCCGGGCCTATCGTGCCCCGGGCCTCGGTTCCGCGCACGCTGTGGCATGCGACGCAGCCCGACGACAGGAACAACGTCTGGCCCGCCGTCTCCTCCGCGCCGGTCGGAATCTGTGCGTCGCCGGCCTCCCGCTCGAGCCAGGCGGCGAATTGATCTTCCGGCATTGCGATCACATAGAAGGACATGAAGGCATGCGCCCCGCCGCAATACTCGGCGCACTGGCCGCGGCTGATCCCGGCCTTCGTCGCCTGAAGCGTCAAGCTGTTGGTGCGGCCGGGAATCATGTCGAGCTTGCCGGCGAGACGCGGAACCCAGAAGCTGTGGATCACATCGGCCGACGTCAGTTCGACTTCTACCGGCCGGCCGACAGGCAGGCGGATCTCGTTGGCGCTTTCTACCCGTCGACCGCTCTCGTCGACATAGGTCACGCGCCACCACCACCGTTCGCCTACGACCTCGATCCGCAAGCGTCCGTCCGCCCGTCCCGCCGGCGAGCCGGGTCCCATCAGGTAGAAGCCGTAGCTGAGGAGGATGCTGAGGACCAGGATCGGGAAGACAAGACCGCCTCCGATCACCAGCCTTTCGCCGGAAATGCGGGCGCGCCAGCGCTCGCTACCGAAAAGCGCACCGGCCGTGATCAGGCAGACCGCAACGAGAACCGCGGCCGACGACAGGATCAACAGCCAGCTTAGACCGTCGATACGCTCGGCCTCCGCGCCGGCCGGATCGAAGGCGGACTGCACGCCGGCACAACCGTGCAGCGCGAGAAGGGCTGGCGGGGCGAATGGTCCGGCGAACCTCATCGGTTCGCCTCCGCCATCGGTTCCGGAGGCGCTGCATCCGGAGACAATGACGCCAGATAGGCGGCGACGTCTTCGATCTGCTCGGGGTTCAGTGCACGGGCGACTACCGCCATGATCCTCCCATAGGCCGTGCCGACGCGCCCTCCTCGCTGCCAGAGGCGCAATTGCTCGGCGACATAGGGGGCATGCTGGCCAGCGAGCCGCGGAAAGTAGGATGACTGCCGCCCGGAGTGACAACTCAGGCAGGCCGGCACTCCATGTCGCGGAATGCCTTGTGTGGCGATGGTTTCTCCGCGCCGGAGCCGCTCCGCGTCGGGCGCGACGAGAGCCTTGCGCCCGACCGGCCGAAGCGCTGAATAGTAGGCCGCGAGCTCCCGCATCTCGCCCTCATCCAAGAGGTCCGCGGCCGGCTCCATGGCACCGCTAGCGCGGGTTCCCTCGGCGTACTCCCGGAGGCTGCGAAGCAGATAGGCTTCCGGCAGTCCCGCAAGCCGGGGGATGCGGTCGCCGTTGGTGCTTGTGCCTTCGGTTTCATGACAGCGCCCGCATCGGGTAAAGACGCGGTCGTTCGCCAGCCCCTGACGCGTGTCGCCGCCCCGCGTGAGGCCCGCAAAGTCCGGGTAATCGCCTGCGGCGTCGGGAAGGCCGGCGAGGAACGCCGTGACGGCCCAGACTTCGTCGTCGCGCCCGGTATTCGGCCATGCCGGCATCCCGGTATATTTGAGGCCATGCTTGACGATCCAGAAGATTTCCTCCGGAGGGCGCCGCTTGCCGATCTCCGTCAGATTCGGCGGCGGGGGCAGCATGGCGCTCATGATCGGGTTCATTTCCTCGCCCGGCCGGCCGTGACAGGGCACGCAGCCGCCTTCGTAATGGGCCGCGCCGAGACGGATCATCCCCTCATCGTCGAGCGGCGGAACCTCGATCGGAAAGCTCCGGGTGTCGATTGAACGCTCGCGGACCATCGCCATGAGCCAGGTCGTGATCCGCAAATGGCCGCTGGAGGCAGCGACATTGTAGATCCCGGACGACACGAAAATGGTGCCGGCGACTACCAGCCCCGCGGCACCCATGCCGAGCACCGCCGCAACCGTCGTCCAGTGCAGCTTCTTCAACTCCACGCTTCTTCACCCGGGTTGACGTCCGGCTGGGGCTTGCCGGTTTCCATCGCAAAGAGCCATCGCGCGCCGATGGCGATAGCGGCCAGGACGTAAGTTGCCGGGCAGGCGGCCAGCATGATGAGCCCCGCAAGGTGCTGGTCAGCCAAGGTTGCGCTCAAAACCGGAGCGCCGTCGCTCGGATGGGCGTGGGCGATATTCGGGTAAAGCGCCCTCGGCGCGAAAACGAAGAGCACGGCCAGGAGACAATAAAGCTTGCTCGTCACGAGGAGCGCGACGATCGGCTGCCAGCAGCGCTCCTTACTGAAGCGGAAGACTGTCCACCAGAACAGGACGGCGGTGAGAAACAGGCTGCCATACATCAGCAAATGGACCGAAGGGAATTCGAGCGCCCGGTTGAGGAGGGGCGGGGCGTGCCAGGTCCAGAGGGCGACGAGCTGCGCAAGCGTCGCAAGCGCCAGCATGCCTGCAGCGACCTCCTGCCTCTCCGGTCGAATTCGCGACGCTCCGAGTGCCGCCAGCGGCGCGACGAGGTTCATCAGCAGGATGTGCACGCTCATGTGCATCGCCAACGGCCCCATCGTTCCTCCCTACCCTCTGAGCGGCGGAGCTGCTCCGTCATGATCCCGTGGTCGCGGCCGCGAGCGGCCGGCGCAACCATCCATGCGATGCTCGGCATCAACCTGCTGCGTTGAAGGCTGAAACTGATTGGAGGCGCCATGGTTCCAGTCCGCCACCTCCTCTGGGTTGCGGCCTTCCCTCGCCGATCTACGAATTTGGTGAAGGAACAAATGCGCGGGCCCGCGGTTTCAACGCGCGACCGAATAGGAGGCACCGATGAGCCTGAACTCTCCATCGACTGCCGCGACCGTCACCAGCCCGATCCATTCGTTGTTCGCGCCGTTTCCAGTTGTCTGCTTCACGCTCGCCCTTCTGACCGACATCGCCTTTTGGCAGACCGGATATGGCATGTGGCAGAACTTCTCTGCCTGGCTGCTCTTTGCCGGAGTGGTTTTCGGAGTCGTAGCGGCCCTGGCCGGCGTGGCGGAATTCCTGTTTCGATCGAAGCGTCGCGCGCCAGCGGCGATTTGGCTCCACACGGTCGGTTATGTGGTCGTTCTTGGCCTCGCCTTCGTCAACAATCTCGTCCACGCCGCCGATGGTTGGAGCGCTGTCGTCCCCTACGGACTGATCCTGTCTGCGGCGACGGTGCTTCTCATCATCCTCATCGCTTTGCTTGACCGCGCGATGCTCCATCGAACGCATGTCGGAGTGGGGTACTCATGAGCAGCTCCAGTTTCTTTCGTGCAGCCGCCTTCGCCCGAAGCTGCCTCCTTCTCCTGGCGCTTGCCGCCTGCAGCGAAGACGGCACCGATTTCGACATTTCCCAGCAGATCGGTCCCAATCCGGTCTTGCCGGAGCCCATCTCGGAGCTTTTGCCCGACATGAAAGTCGCCGAGGTCGTCGGCTGGAGGGACGGCGAGACGCCAACCGTGCCCGAAGACCTCGCCGTTACCGCCTATGCGACGGACCTTGCCAATCCACGCACGGTACACACCCTGCCCAACGGCGACGTGCTCGTCGTCCAGTCGCGCGAGCCGCCCGGAAAGCCTGTCTCGCGACCCAAGGACTTGATCCGCGGCTGGATCATGTCGATGGCCCGTAGCGGCGGCGGCGAACCGGAGAAGGAGAGCAATCTCATCACTCTGTTGCGCGACAGCAATCGCGACGGGCAGGTCGACGAGCGCCGTGATCTTCTGACTGGCCTCAACTCGCCCTTCGGAGTCGCGTGGTACGGGGGAACGCTCTATGTGGCGGCGGCCGACGCGATCCTTGCCTATCCTTATCCGCTCGGGCAAACGGAAATCACGGCGCAGCCGACCGTGCTGACGCCGCTTCCCGGCGGTCCGATCAATCACCATTGGACCAAGGACCTCGCGCTCAGCCCCGATGGGCGATATCTCTACGCCTCGGTCGGCTCCAACTCCAATGTCGCAGAACATGGGCTCGAAGCCGAAAAGGGCCGCGCCGCCATATGGCAGGTGGACCGGGAAACGGGCGCTGCCCGCGTCTTTGCGTCGGGCCTGCGCAATCCGAACGGTCTGATCTTCCATCCCGAGAGCGGCGTCCTCTGGACCGTCGTCAACGAGCGGGACGAACTCGGGCCAAACCTGGTGCCGGACTACATGACCTCGGTGCAGGAAGGCGGCTTCTACGGCTGGCCGTGGAGCTACTTTGGCGATCATGTGGACGAACGGGTCCACCCGCCTCGCCCGGACATGGTGGAGAAGGCGATCGCCCCCGACTACGCGCTTTCGAGCCATGTCGCCGCACTCGGCCTCGTTTTCTCGAACGGCTCCGCCCTGCCGGCGCCCTATGCGAACGGCGCGTTCATCGGGGAGCACGGCAGTTGGAACCGCAAGACGTTCAATGGCTACAAGGTTGTCTATGTACCGTTCGAGAACGGCAGGCCGGCCGGAAAGGCCCAGGACGTGGTGACCGGCTTCATCGAGGGTGACCAGGCGCGCGGCAGACCGGTCGGCGTTGCGATCGACGGCACCGGCGCGCTCCTCATTGCCGACGACGCCGGCAATACTGTCTGGCGCGTCGCGGCCGCCGATGGTTCGGTGACACCAAGCCCGGTCGGCACGGACGGACAGAGAAGTCCGGCGGTCACCAGCGATGCCGGCCAAGCGCCACGTCCGGCTGGAGCCGCGGCCGGTGAACCAGCCCCCTCCACCGCCCGCGGCTCGCAGCCTCCGAGGCCATCGCAGATGGAGATCGCACCGGCAGTTGTCCCTGGTGAGACGCCATAAGAAGGCGAGCGCGAATTGCATCGTCCACCCGGTCGCGATCGGCCCAAGCCACTCAGCACAGCACATCCGGACTTTTCAAAAACACAGCTGCAGAAGCCGCGAAGCGCCTGGTTCGAACTGGAACATTCCTCCGATCCGAAACGTTGAACCATGCTTCATGGAGGTACGCCTTGGATCAACCGCCGGTACGCGACGATGGACTGCAACTCGAGGAGCATCGAAAGTTCCAGGAGTCGTTCTGGAGGGTGGAACGGATCGCCTGGATCGGCTTCGGCTGTATTCTCCTTCTAGCAATTCTGGGCATGACCGGCTCCAGTGGTTACTTCGCCCGACAGGCGCTCGCCTTTGAAGGCGGCCTCGTCGAGATCCCCCGGTTCAGCCGCTGGCAAGCATCGGACTCTCTGAGCGTGTCCTTGACGGCCGGTGATGGAGATCGGCGCCTCGTTTTTACCTCCGAGTTCTTCCGAACCTTCCAGGTAGAGGACATCGAGCCGCCGCCGCTCTTTACCGAAGGAGAGGGCGACGGGACCGTCTACCACTTCAAGTCCCCCACGCCGCAGCCCCTCGCCCTGACCGTTCACGTGCGCTCCCAACGGCCCGGCATCGTTGTCTACAAGGTCAGCGTCAACGGGGAGCCGATGCGATCAGTCCGAACGATTGTCTGGCCCTAAGCCGAGTTGAGGAAAGGACATGCGCGCTGTCTTCCGACCCGAAATCATCATGACCGAGGGAGGATTTCGATGGAATCCGTAGCTCGCGGCATCGCCGTCTACTTCGTTCTGTTGATCGTCCTGCGCCTTTCTGGAAGGCGGACGGTCGGGCAGATGACGCCTTTCGATTTCGTGTTGCTGTTGATCATCGCCGAAACGACCCAGCAAGCGCTGCTCGGCGACGATTTTTCGATTGTCAACGCCACACTGCTCATCCTCACCTTGTTCAGCGTCGATATCGTGCTTTCCCACTTCAAACAGTGGTCGCCCAAGCTCGCACTGGTCCTCGACGGCACACCGACCGTTCTCATTGCAGACGGCGAAATCGATGATCATGCGCTAAGAAGAGCGAGGGTGAGCATAGACGACATATTGGTCGCCGCGAGAGAGCAACAGGGTCTCGCCCGCCTCGAAGAGATCAAGTTTGCGGTTCTCGAGGCTGATGGCGGAATAAGCATCATACCGCGACGAGACACTGCCTGAGGAGGCGACGGCGCCTCGTGGAGGCTTGCTCTGCACGATTGAGCCGACAATGACCGAACATCCTCCCGATCAGTAGTCGACGGCGTCCCGCACGATCGGGCAGGTCATGCAATGACCGCCGCCACGACCACGCCCGAGCTCTGCCCCGGAAATGGTGATCACCTCGATGCCCTGCTTTCGCAACAGCGTGTTTGCATAGGTGTTGCGATCATAGGCGAAGACGACGCCGGGCGAGGCGCAGACGAGGTTCGCGCCACTGTCCCATTGCGTTCTCTCGCGCATGTAGTCGCTGCCTCCGGTCTCGACCACGCGCATCTCTTTGAGGTCGAGCGCATCTCGAACGGTCTCGACGAAGCTGCCCTCGTCCTTGTGTAGATCCACCGTTCCCGGCTTTGATCCGGGGCGGTAGGAGAAAGCGGAGATGGCGTTGACGATATCCGGATAGATCAGCACGCAGTCCCGGTCGGCAAAGGTGAAGATCGTATCGAGATGCATGGCGGCGCGCAGCTTCGGCATGGCCGCGACGATGACCCGTTCGGCGGCACCTTCCGCGAAGAGCCGGGCGGCGAGCTGGCTGATCGCCTGCCGGGACGTTCGCTCGCTCATGCCGATCAGAACGACACCCTTGCCGATCGGCATGACGTCTCCGCCCTCCAAAGTGGCGAGGCCCCAGTCCTGGGTGGGGTCCCCCCACCAGACCTTGACCTTTCCCGCGAAGTCCGGGTGAAACCGATAGATCGCGCTGGCGAGCAATGTCTCTTCGTGTCGCGCCGGCCAATAGAGCGGGTTCAGCGTGACGCCACCGTAAATCCAGCAGGTGGTGTCGCGTGTGTAGAGGGTGTTCGGCAGAGGCGGCAGCAGATATTCCGCAACGCCGGCAGCCTCCCTTATCAGCCTGAGCGTCTCTCCGCCGATGTGGTCGGGGAACTCGAGCGTGGAAAGGCCGCCGATGAGCGTTTCGGCAAGTTCCCGGTCGGGCAACCCTTCGAGGTAGCTTCGAATCTCCGCGACGAGTTCGAGACCGACCTGGTTGGGAACGACCTGCTGATCGAGAATCCATGCCCTTGCTTCCGGAATGGCCACCGTCTGGGCAAGCAGGTTGTGCATTTCGAGGACCTCGATACCGCGATCCCGCATCTTGTTCATGAAATCGAAGTGATCGCGCTTGGCGTTATCCACCCAGAGGACATCGTCGAAGAGGAGAGCGTCGCAATTGCTGGGCGTCAGACGCTGGTGGGCGCGGCCAGGCGCGCACACCATCACCTTTCGCAACTGGCCGACTTCAGAATGAACACCGAGTTCTTGTGATGACGACATGGTGTACCTCTTTCACCATTCAGATGACAATGCTGCCGGATGCCAATCCGTATATGCCGAAGATGCAACCGGCGACCGCGGCGACAAAAATCACGAGCTCCACGGGTGTGAAGAGTTTTTCCCCGCGCTCGCGACGGGCCCAGATGTAGAGGATCGTCCCCGGCGCATAGAGGATCGCCGATAGGAGGACGAACTTCAGCCCCCCGGCAATGATCATGAAGAGCGTGTAGGCGGTCGCAATCCCGGCCACCAGCAGATCGCGCCGCCTTTCTTCCGGGCGCACCTCGTAACTCTCGCCCCGCCTCGCGATCAGCACGCCGAAGGCTGCGACAAGGAGATAGGGAATGAGCGACATCGAACTGGTGAGATTGATCATCAGCGCGAAGGCGTCCTGCGACCAATAGGTGGAAATAACGAAGAGCTGGACGATGATATTGGTGAGCCAAAGCGCGGCGACCGGAACGCGGTTGGCGTTCTCGCGGGCGAATACGCGCGGCATGTCATCCGTCTTCGCCGCGGTGAAGAGCACCTCCGCACAGATGAGTTGCCAGGCGAGATAGGCTCCCAGCACCGATACGAGCAGGCCGAGGCTGACGAAGACCGATCCCCATGGTCCGACGACCGCCTCGAGCACGGATGCCATGGAAGGTTGGCGCATGCCGGCGATCTCAGCGCGCGGCAGGCTCGCGAAGGGGAGCAGCGTCACGAGCACCATCAGTCCCATCACGCCAGCGAAACCGAGGATGGTCGCCCTGCCGACGTCCGAGCGCCTCTGGGCGTAGCGGGAGTAGACGCTCGCTCCCTCGATCCCGAGAAAGACGAAAACCGTAACCAGCATAGTCGCCCGTACCTGTTCGACGAGGCTCGTCTCCGGCATCCCCGTGCCGCCCCAGAAGTTCTCCTGGAACTGGGCCAGCTTGAAGGTGAAAATCAGGATGAGGATGAAGACCACGATCGGCACGATCTTCGCAATCGTGACGATCGTGTTTACCCCGGCCGCCTGCTGGATGCCCCTGAGGATCATGAAGTGGAAGAGCCAGATGCCGACGGATGCGACGGCAATCGCGACCACCGTATTACCATCTCCGAAGACTGGGAAGAAGGCTCCTAGCGTCGATTTGATGAGCACCCAGTACGAGACATTGCCGATGCAGCTACCGATCCAATAACCGAAGGCAGAAAGGAAGCCCGGGTAGTTGCCGAAACCCGCCTTGGCATAGGCGTAAACACCCGCGTCGAGATCGGGCTTTCGTTCGGCGAGCGCCTGGAAGACGCGAGCGAGCGCATACATCCCTCCGCCGGCGACGCACCATGCGATGATGGCTCCGAACGGCCCAGTGGCGGCACCGAACGTCCGAGGAAGCGAAAATATGCCCGCCCCTACCATGGAGCCGACAACAAGGGCGGAGAGCGAAACGAGCGAAAGTTTCTGAGCAGTGCTGGTCATGCGGCCTCCGATTGGGAACGGTTGCCTGGACGATCGAAAAGCACTTACTGATTAGCCCACCTTGAGTAGTGGCGCGGAAACCTTGCACCCTTTGTGTTAAAACTTCAAGCTGTAAACTTGTAGGGGCTGAACGCCGGGTCTCGGTCCTGAGCACCTCTACCGACTCCCTCGCAATCGCCGCCGCGGGCGGAATAGAAGTCGCGCCGGCCCGTTTCTCTCGTGCCATTCAAAAGGAGAACCGGGATGTTTCATTTTTTGCAGAAAGAACCGCGAGCGATCCGCTTTCTCTGCCGGCCGGAGGATAGCGGCGTCATCGCGCCGCCGGTCCCGGCGAAGACGATCCTGCCGGACTGGTTCCGCAAGCTGCCCGCTGTCGATCCAGCGCATCTGTCGACCACCAACAACGGCCTGACAGTCAAACGCTGCATGCCTTTTCTCGACGCAATGACGACCGGCTGGATCCTGCCGATCGCCGCAACCGTGAGACTGGAGATCAAGGACAACGGCCGCAGCGTCGAGGGGGGCTGGGAGTTCGACCGGGTGATGGTCAGCAATCACGGCGCCCACCAGGTGGCTGGAAATCCGAGAGAACCCACCCCGCCCTGCAAGTTCCATAACTATTGGTCGATCCGCACGCCGCCGGGCTGGAGCTGCCTGTTTCTGCCGCCGCTCAACCGCCCGGGGCAGCCGTTCGAATGCGTTGCAGGCATCGTCGATACCGATACCTATTCGGCGCATATCCATTTTCCATTTTTCGTGACAGCGCCGGACGGCCTCTATACCGTCGAAAAGGGAACACCGCTCGTGCAAGTCATACCGTTCCGCCGCGATGCCGCGGCCGTCACCGCGGAAATTCGCGCCGAGACGCGCATGGAGGCGACGGAACGCGAGACGATCCACCGCAACACGATTGCGGGCCAAGGCTGGTACCGCAAGGTGGCACGCGCTTCTCGCTGAAGCCACGTAAGGCGAAAAAAAGCGGGGGCCGGATCGATCGTCCGGCCCCCGCTCTTATGCGCTAAGCCTCAGCGTGTGCGCCACAGGCTGCCGGCTCGATAGCTCCGGTCGGAGCCGTTCGAGCTCGAGTTGGATGAACTGTTCGAGGACGAGTTCGAGCTCGAGTTCGAAGAGCTGTTCGAAGATGAGTTCGAGCTCGAATTCGAGGAACTGTTCGAAGATGAATTGGAACTTGAATTGCCCGACGAGTTGGAGCTCGAGTTGGACGAACTGTTCCCGGCGACGATGATCTCGCCATCGCTGCGCCCGGTCGTCCGGACCGATTGTTTGGACAATCTCTCCCCATCAGCTAACGGGGGGTGTTCCCTTGCCTCGGCGGCGGAGCCTACGAATGCCGCGAGACCCGCTGCAAGGGCTGTAGTCATCCATTTCTTCGTCATGCCAATTACTCCTCTTCAAAACCGGACCTGTTCTTCGGTCCGCTGGAGTAACGGGCGATGCGCGACTCTATTCCATCATGAGGATTTGCGTCAGCGTCATTGCCTGACTTCGCGGAGATCGGAGAGGGCCTTCGCCTCTTCCTCGGCCTCGAGCGGCGGCCCGGCGTCGATCGCCGTAAGGTAAGCGTCGAGCGTTTCGGTCGAGGACGCTGGGGCATAGCCGCCGCTGCCGCTGGGCGCAGCGACAGCGAAGGTCACGCGCCATTCGGATCCGGCACGGCAGGCAACCGAAACGACGGTCGAGCGGTCGGCCGAGTCCAGTTCGAATTCACGGCAGAGCGCCTGCGCCCTGTCCCGAAAAGTCGCGATCACCCGAAAGCGCTGGTTGGAAGCCAGCAATTGTCTTTCCTCGCCGGAGGCAACGGTCGCCAGCGCCTCGGCAAGCGCAGGGCTGCTGACGGCCACGAGAGGCAAGGCGCCCCCGGACGTCGGCTCTCCGCGTCCGCCCAACCAATATCCGCCGACGCCGGCGAAGACGGCCGCAAGCGAAGCGGCGGCAACGAGCCAGCGGCTTGCCCGCCGATCGTTCGCGGCGCGCCGCGGGAAGGCCAGTACGCTGGCGCTGGACGCATTCTGGGCAGACGTCTTCTCGGCGACCATTCTTCCGACGGCCGCCTCGAGTTCCGCCGGCAGCGGTTCATCGAGAAGCGGCTGCATGGCCGCCTTCGCGGCTTGGCGCGTTTCAATGAAGAGCCCCACGCGCGAGACCAGCTCGTCGTCCGTCTCCATTGCCCGCTCGATCTCTGCGGAGGTCTCCGCGTCGAGCTCGCCGTCGGCGAAGCGCATCAGTATCTCGTCGGAGAAATCCGTCCTGGTCATTCATTCACGCCCTTCATCACCTGAGAACGTCCCGTCGCCCCCGTTATTCCCGTGGCCTCGGCCAGGCTCTTGCGCGCCCGCGCCAGCCGGCTCATGACCGTTCCGATAGGCACGTCGAGCACATCGGCCGCCTCGCGATAGGACAGCTCCTCGACGCAGACGAGAAGCAGCACCTCGCGTTGCTCGTCCGGCAAATGGTCGATCGCGTCGGCCACGGTCTTGAGGGTCAACCGCGCTTCGGCTTCGCGGTCGCCGGATGCGCCGGCGATGTCGTGGCGTTCGGAAATATCGTCCTGCACGCCCGCGGTCTTCTGCCTGCGCACCTGGTCGATCCAGAGATTGCGGAGAATGCGGAACATCCATGCATCGAAGCGCGTGCCCGGCTCGAAGCGCTCGGCACTGGCGAGCGCCCGTTCGCAAGCCGCCTGCACGAGATCGTCGGCGATGTCGCGTGTGCGGCAGAGCGAGATGGCGAAGCGGCGAAGATTGGGCAGGAACGCTATCAGGCGTTCGCCGACCTCTTTTACCGCATCGCTCATGCCCCGAAACTCCGCAATTTGAGCCAGGTCCAGGACCTAGAACTGGAATAAGTGGACGACTCGACCGTTTCCGTCCAGTCTACAGGCACTCGCCAGTGCGTCCAAGGAATGCTCCGCGGTCCCTGGCACGGCCGAGCCGATCGAGGTTCTCAGATGGCGACCACGCTCAGACTTGCCCTGATTGGACCCCTTGCTGCAATCGCGCTCGTGGCCGGCGAAGTTCTTGCGCCGTGGAACACAATCACGCCTCAACTGCTGGGCGCGAGCGAAGCTTTCGCCGACGATGACGACGATGATGGCGGCGGCTCCTCCTCCGGGCGCTCCGGCTCCTACGGCGCCGGAGCGGGATGGCGCGGCGGCAGGAGCCTGTTCCCGTTCCGGGCGCTGCTGCCGCGTCGAAGCACTCCGCGACGCTCACAGGCCGTCGCACCCGCGCCGATCCGGGCACCCGACGAGATCGTTGGACTGGGCTTCGACCCGGCACAGATCGAGCAACTGACGGCGTCGGGCTTCGAAGTCCTCGAACGCAGCACGATGGCAACCTTCAATTCCGAAGTCGTCAAGCTCCGCATCCCCGCGGGAGTGACACTCGACGCTGCGAGGGAGCAGGCAAGAACTCTCGCACCTGAGGCAACCATCGACTTCAATCATTATTTCCGGCCGGAGCAACGGGCCGAGACGCCCTGCCCCGGGACCGACTGCCTCGCCCGCAGCGTGATCGGCTGGCCCGCCGCACAAGACTGGCCGGGCGCCTGCACAGGCGGCACGACGATCGGTCTCGTCGATACGGCGATCAACCCCGAACACAATGCCTTCGAGGGCAACAGCATCGAGATCATCCGCCTCAGCGATAGAAAATTGCCCGAATCCGGCAAGCAGCACGGCACTGCCGTCGCCGCCCTGCTCGTCGGCTCCGCGACGAGCCGCACGCCGGGCCTGATCCCCGGCGGCAAGCTGATCGCCGTCGACACTTTTCACCGCGCCGGCCGGCAAGACGACCGCTCCGGCGCCTTTGATCTCGTGCGCGCGCTCGACCTCCTCTCCAACCGTCAGGTACAGGTCATCAATCTCAGTCTTGCCGGCCCGCCCAATCTGCTCCTTGGAGAGACCGTCAAGAAGCTCGGCGGACGCGGCATCATCATGGTTGCAGCCGCCGGCAATGACGGGCCCAAGGCCGAGCCGGTCTATCCGGCGGCCTACGAAGAGGTGATCGCCGTCACCGCGACCGACAAGCGCAAGCGGCCCTACCGACGCGCCGGGCGCGGCGAGCACATCGATTTCGCGGCGCCCGGCGTCGCGGTCTGGACCGCGGCCTCGATCAGCGGCGCGCGTCCGAAGACGGGCACATCGTTCGCCGCGCCTTTCGTGACCGCGGCGGTGGCGCTGATGAAAGCGTCGGAGCCGGCGCTCGCTCCCGAGCAGATCCGCAACGCCCTGACCGGAAATGCGGAAGACCTCGGCGATCCAGGCAAGGACCCGATATTCGGCTGGGGCCTCCTGAACGCGCGATCGATCTGCAAGGCCAAACCGTGAAATAGCGGAACCGCCCGGACGTCACCCGCCATTGCAAGCAGGGCGCCGTCACTGTACCGTGGATGTCGACAAGCACACGAAGTGCCTAGATCACGATGATTTTGGGTCGAATCGGCCAAAATCATCGTGATCGATCTAAGAAGCTTGAGCGGGATGCGGGCGGAAAACCGCGCACACTTTTCCTCATCCCGCTCTACTGCATGTTTCCTTAAATCGTACCCGATTTAAGGACAAAAACATGCAGCAATTCAAAGTGCTACAGCATCCTTTGTGCGTCTGAAAAGACGCACGGCGCTGTAGTGGTTTCAAACCGTTGCATAAGCAGCGTGGATCATGGAACTTATCGTCGCCCTCGGCCTCATCGTCTTTAAGGTCGCGTTGCTGATCGCGATCTTGCTGCTGTTGCCGTTGCCGCTAACCTGGCTGGAACGCAAGATCGCCGGCCACATGCAGCAGCGGATGGGGCCGATGCGCGTGGGCTGGCACGGGCTGCTGCAGCCGGTGGCGGACGGCATCAAGCTCTTGACCAAAGAGGACCACATTCCCGCCGACGCCGACCGCTTCCTGTTCAAGCTCGCGCCGATTCTGGCGCTCGCGCCGCCTTTTGTGGTGTTCGTCGCGATCCCCTTCGGCGAATCCGTTTCGGTCCTCGGAAACGAGATCACGCTCTACGTTTCCAACATGAATGTGGCGCTGCTTTTCGTCTTCGCGGTGATCGGGATCGAGGTTTATGGCGTCATCTTTGGCGGCTGGGCCGCCAACAGCAAATACTCTCTGCTCGGCAGCCTCAGGACCTGCGCTCAAATGATCAGCTACGAGATCCCGATGGGTTTCGCGGTCATCGGCGTGGTCATATTGGCGCAGTCCATGAGCCTGCTCGACATCGTGCGGGCGCAGGCCGATATCTGGAACATTGTCTACCAGCCCGTCGGCTTCTTCGTGTTCTTCGTCGCCGGACTGGCAGAAGCACAGCGCATTCCCTTCGACCTGGCGGAAGCGGAAGGCGATCTCGGGGCGGGGTTCCATACCGAATACAGCGGCATCCGCTTCGCGTTCTTCATGGTCAGCGAATATGTCATCATGGTGCTGGTGTCGGTCCTCACCGTGATCCTTTTCTTCGGCGGCTGGAACGGCGTGCTGATCCCCCTGCCGCCGCTCGTCTGGTTCCTGCTCAAGGTCGCCTTCTTCGTTTATTTGTTCATGTGGTTCCGCTTCACTTTTCCGCGCTACCGCTACGACCAGCTTATGGCGATAGGATGGAAAGTCTTGCTTCCTCTGTCGCTGGCGAACATAATCATAACCGGTATTGCTTTCTCTTAGTGCGTGTCGCGCGGACGTGCGAAGAACGACATGCATGGAAAGCGGGGCAGCGATGTCGCGCGCATTGGACAGAGTCGGAACATGGATCGGTTGGGCGTTCTTCGCCGATCTGGCGAGCGGCTTGACTCTGACCTTCGGTTACATGTTCTCCAGACCCGTGACCATGGAGTATCCGGACAAGGAGAAATGGCTGCCCTATTCGCGCTATCGCGGGCATCACTTCCTGAAGCGCGACGCGGAGGGCGAGATCAAGTGCGTGGCCTGCGAACTCTGCGCGCGGATCTGTCCCTGCGACTGCATCGAGGTCGTCCCCTACGAGGACGAGAAGGGCAACCGTCGCCCAGCCAAATTCGAGATCGACACGGCCCGCTGCCTGTTCTGCGGGCTATGCGAGGACGCCTGCCCGGCGGATGCCATTGCGCTTGGCCAAGAATATGAATTCTCGAGTTTCTCCTCGCGTGACCTGGTGATCGGGCGGGACGACCTGCTCGACAAGCCGGGCAAGGCGACAACCGGCGGCGGCGTGGTGGCCGCGCGCCTCAACACAAAGAAGGATGTGCTGGTCGAGACGAACGAGCCGCAGGGCTATAACTGGTGGCGCAATATCCGGCGAACGTGAATGCGCGCCAGCTGTCAAACCCGAGCGCTTGAATGGGAGGCTTAGATGTTTGTCGGCGAAATCGTGAAGAACAAAGGTGTCGGAGTCATCGCGGTCAGTCCCGATCTGACGATGGTGGAAATCCTGCGTCTGTTTCGCGAGAACAATATCGGCTTCGTGGTCGTCAGTGGTTCGCCCGGCATGTATCTCGGCACCCTGTCGGAGCGGGACTGCTGCAATGCGGTGGCGGAATACGGGGCCGAAGCGGCGACGATGCGAGCTTCCGATATCATGAACCGGGGTGTGCCCACCTGTTCGACCGAGGATCTGCTGCCGGTGGCGATGGCAATCATGACAGAGCGGCGTACGCGCCATGTGCTTGTTAAGGATGGCGATACCGTTATCGGCGTGGTCAGCATCGGCGACGTCGTCAAGCACAGGCTCGAGGAGGCACAACGCACCGAGCAGGATTTGCACGATTACATTTGCGGGACCAACTATCACTAGATCACGATGGTTTTAGTCGGATCGACCCGGGGTGCGGGCGGAAAACCGCACACACCTTTCCTCATCCGGCTAAGTCGAACGAGATCACGCCGGCGGCATGCCTTGGCCGAGGCCATCAGCTCTCGCCGCGGAACCGTTGAACGGGCCGACTTCGTCGGTTGCTCTGGCTTTTTGAACCTCCACCGGACATGGATATTCGCCCCGCCGCAGCAGGCTGTTGAGGCGGAGCGCTTTGTAATTTTCAGGAACGAAAACGAGGCCCTTGGGGAAGCGCCTGTTGACCTTGAGCTTCGCCGTCAGCTCGCCCTGAGCGGATCGCACGAGGACCTGCTCGCTGTCTGAAACACCAAGTCTGGCGGCATCGTGCATGCTCATCTCGACATAGGGATCGTCTGCGACGGTATTCAGTATCTCCGAGTGTTCGGACAGATATCCATTGTGGAAAAGACAGTTGCCTGTGACCAGCAGGAGCCCATCTGTCACATTGGGAACAGGCGGAGCAGCGAAGAACTCGCCGGCCGGTGGCGCAAGGGCCGCCTTGGTAAATGCGCCGTCGGGGCCAAGCTCGTCCTGCTTCAATCCCTGATAAGCCGGAATCAGCCGGGCAATCTCGTCGAAAATCTCGCCTTGCGTCGATGGCTGCAGCGTCTGGCCGCAGAGCGCTGCGACGAAGTCGAAGATCGCCAGATTGCCCCGCGCTTCGAAGACGGGTTCGCGGAATTTGCGGACTACCTGGGCTCGGCCCTCGTTGTTGGTAAAGGTGCCGGTTTCCTCGCCGTAACCGGCCGCCGGCAACACAACATCGGCCAAGCCCGCTGTGTCCGTGAGGAACGCGTCCTGCACGATCAGGAGATCGGCAGCCTTCAGCGCCCGCTCGACAAATTCCCGGTCGGGATAGGACACAAGCGGGTCAGTTCCGACGACATAGAGCGCGCCCATCCGCCCGTTGACGCAGAGTTCCAGCATGGCGTCGAGGCCCGCGCCGGGTTCTGAGGGGATTTCGGCGCCCCAGGCCTGTGCGAAGGCCGCGCGAGTCTGATCATCGACGACCGGACGCGGGCCCGGCAGAGCTCCCGGCACTACGCCCATGTCCCAGGCGCCCATCTGGTTGGCACGGTCGAAGAGGAACTGCAGCGCCGGGCCCTTGCCGAGCACGTAGAGAATTTGCATCAGGTTGCTGAGCTGTTGCAACATTGTGCGCGCCAGCGGCGATCTGAGGACGTCGGCGCTGACGAGCAAGCTGACGCTTCGGCCCCCCAGCAGCGCGGCGGCCAGAGCGTTCGATTGGTCGCTGTCGGTCTCTGCTGGTGTCCCTCCGATGTCCGCAAAAAGGTCGCCGGGCAAAATCGGGCCAGCCGCCGACACGAGCGCGGCCACCACCGCCGCAAGGCTCGCCGCTTCTCCGCCCGGCGGCACGCGAAAGACCGCCCGGGCATCGGCGTCCAGACGGGACGGCCGCGCCGAGAGCATGAGCAAGCCTATCTGCTGCCGCCGCGCTGCGTCGCGCAGCAGATACTCGGTGACTGGATTTTCCTCGGTTACATTGCCCCCAATGACCAGCACGCAATCTCTGCCGATCACCTCCTGGAGAGGTGCGCGGGTGTGGAAGCTGGCCAGGAGCGGCACCAGCGCGTCGACAGGCGTGGACCAGCGCGACGAGCAGTCGATGTTGTTGGTGCGGAATACCGAGCGCATCAGCTTCTGGAACTGATAAAGCACCTCGTTGGGCAGCCGCGGCGAGATGAGCCCGCCCGCGGCCTTGCCCTTCACTGCCGACAGGCGCCGGCCGAGGTAGTCGCCCGCCTCCTCCCAGGAAACCGGCGTGAGCGCGCCGTCGCGGCGGATCATCGGCCGCTTGATGCGATCCCGGCTCTCGATGAAGTCGAGGCCGAAGCGGCCCCGCACGCAGAGCGTCTCTCGGTTGACTCCATGCTCCCAGTCCGAGCGGACCCGCATGAACTCGCCCTTGCGTGCTCCTACGGTCAGTTGACAGCCGGTACCGCAATGCGGGCAGATCGTGTCGGCTTCATTGAGGTCCCAGGGGCGTGCCTTGTAGCGATAGGGGAAACTCATCAGTGCACCGACCGGGCAGACCTCGATGCAGTTGCCGCACTGGTCGCAGCTTGCCAGGCTACCCTCAAAACCTGTGACGGCGGTATCCATGCCCTTTTCGACCGTACCCAAGGCGACCGCGCCGACAACCTCCTCGCACATGCGCACACAGCGCTGACACTGGATGCACCGGTTGACGTTCATGATGACGACCGGGCTCAGACGGATGTCCTTCGAGTGGAAAACACGCTTGGCGTCGCGGAACCCGCTTTCGCGCGGCCCATATGCCATCACCATGTCCTGAAGCTCGCACTCGCCGCCCTTATCGCAGATCGGGCAATCGAGCGGATGGTTGGCAAGCAGCATGTCGAGCATGGACGAACGCGTTTCCTCGATCAGCGGCGTATTCGTCCTGACCACCATGCCGTCCGCGACAGTCGTGGCGCAGGCCGGCTGCAGCCTCCGCAGCCCCTCGATCTCCACCAGGCACATACGGCAGGAGGCAAGCGGCGGCAGCCGTTTCCAGTAGCAGAAGGTCGGGATCTCGATGCCCAGGCGCTCGGCGGCAGCGAGCACCGTGGAGCCAGCCTCGACTTCCAGCCTTTGTTCGTCGATCGTGACGCTAACCATACTTCCTCCCGACCCGGCCCAACGCATTTCAGTGGAACGGGCACCTCCGCTCCTCGATATGGGCCACGAACTCCTCGCGGAAATGCTTGAGGGCCGCCCGCAAACCCATCGCTGCGCCATCCCCCAGAGCACAAAAGGTGTTGCCGAAAATGCCCTTGCACAGCATGTCCAACTGCTCCAGATCGCCGGGCGCGCCCTCTCCGGCCTCGATCCGGCGCAGCACCTTCACGGCCCAGTTCAATCCTTCCCTACATGGCGTGCACTTGCCGCAGGATTCGTGGTGGAAGAACTCGACGATCCGGGTGGCGACCTTGACCATGCAGGTCGAGTCGTCGATCACGACGACCCCCGCCGAACCGAGCATCGAGCCGGCGGCCGCGAGCGAGTCGAAGTCCATCCCGACCTCCAGCCCGGGCTCCGGGATGACCGGCGCCGAGACGCCGCCCGGGATCACCGCCTTGACCTTGCGCCCCGGCAGCGGACCGCCGGCGTGCTCCTCGACCAGTTCCCGCAGGGGTATGCCCATCGGCAACTCGTAGAGCCCGGGTTTGCGCACCTGCCCGCTCACGCAGTAGAGCTTCGGCCCGGGGCTCTTGTCCGGCCCGATGCCCCGGAACCAGGCCGGCCCCCGCATCACGATATGCGGCACGCAGGCAAGCGTCTCGACATTGTTGATCACCGTGGGGCTGGCGTAGAGCCCGGCCACGGCCGGGAACGGCGGTTTCAACCGCGGCTGCGCCCGCTTGCCCTCGAGCGACTCGAGCATCGCGGTCTCCTCGCCGCAGATATAGGCGCCGGCGCCGCAGTGAATGTGAACGGCGAAATTGAAATCAGAGCCGAGAACGCCTGTTCCGAGGTAACCCTTATCATGCGCCTCGGCGATCGCCTGTTCCAGGCGACGGATGGCCGTCACATATTCTCCGCGGACGTAGACATAGGCGACCTCGGCCCCGATCGCGTAGCCGCTCACCGCCAGCCCCTCGATGAGCTGGTGCGGGTCACGCTCCATGATGATCCTATCCTTGAAGGTCCCCGGCTCGCCTTCATCGGCGTTGCAGCATAGATATTTCGGCTTGTCGCCTCGCTTCGGCACGAAACCCCATTTCATGCCCGTCGGAAATCCGGCACCGCCCCGGCCGCGCAGGTTGGACTGCTTGACGAGCTCGACGACCTCGTCGGGCGTGTATTCGCCGAGCGCCTTCTTGAGCGCCCGGTAGCCGCCGCCGGCCTCGTAGGTCGAGAGCAAATGGCCGTCCGGCAAGTCGACATTCTTGAGGAGAACCTGCTCGAACATGGCGCTACTCTCCCGGAGCCGGCGCGGAGGCGTGCTCGACACTCGCAAACCGCCTCGCCGTAGCACGGAGACTGTCCAGGAGCGCGTCCAGCCGCGGGACATCGAGGTTGCCGTGGTAATCGTCGCCGACCTGCATCACCGGAGCCATTTCGCAGGCCCCGAGGCACTCTACGGTCGAAAGGGTGAACAGCCCGTCCGGGGTGGTCTCGCCCTTCTTGATCCCGAGCCTTGCTTCCAGATGCTGCAGCAGGTCCTCGGATCCGCACAGCATGCAGGAGATATTGTCGCAGAGCTGCAGGTGGAACATGCCTATGGGCTCGGTATGGAAGAGCGTATAGAAGGTCGCGAGCTCGTAGACCCAGATCCGCTCGACGCCGAGAATATCGGCGACCTCTTCGAGAACCGCACCCGGCAGATGGCCGTGCTCCCTCTGCGCGATCATGAGCGCGGGCATGATCGCCGAACGCCGGTCGGGATACCGCGCCGCCGCCGCCTCGATCTCTTCGCGCATGGTCATCGCGTCCGAACCTCCCTCTTACTTATCTACCTCGGCCATCACGGGATCGAGGCTGCCGAGCACGGCGATCATGTCGGCCAGGTACCGCGCATTGCTCACCCCGAACAGCGCTTGGAGGTTCACGAACGAGGGTGCCCGCACCTTCATGCGGAACGGCTTCGGCGATCCATCGCTGATGATGTAGAACCCCAATTCACCTTTCGGCGCCTCGATTGCCGAATAGACCTCGCCCGCGGGCACATCGAAGCCGTATGCCGACAGGTCGAAATGCTGGATCAGCGCCTCCATCGAACAATGCACTTTGTCCTTGTCCACGGGGAAGGCGATCGTCGGCATGTCGATCTGGAACGGTCCTTCGGGCATCTGCTCCATGCATTGTTCGATGATGCGGATGCTTTCGCGCATCTCGTCGACCCGACACTGCCAGCGCGCGAAGCAATCGCCCTCTTGGCGTGTAATGACGTTGAAATCGAGCCGGTTATAAATTTCGTAGGGTTCGTCGCGCCGGATGTCCCAGTCGACACCGGAAGCACGCAGGTTGGGACCGCTCAAGCCGAGATCGATGGCGTCCTCGGGGGAGATCACCCCGATCCCTTGTGTGCGATTCAGGAACACCCGGTTGTTATCGAGTAGCCGTTCGTAGTCGCGGATCCGGTTGGGAAAGACGTCGCAGAACTCCCTGATCTTGGGGAAGAATTCGTCAGGCAGGTCCTCGCGCACGCCGCCAACCCTGCAGTAGGACGTGTGCATGCGCGCGCCGGTGATCATTTCCAACAGGTCCATGATCATTTCGCGCTCGCGCATGACGTAAAGCAGCGCGGTCATGGCGCCGAGATCCATCGGCAGCGCGCCGGTGATCAGCAGATGACCGGAGATTCGCGCGAGTTCCGCCATCATCACGCGGATATATTGCGCCCGGATCGGTGCTTCTACGGCGAGGAGCTTCTCCACCGCCAGAGCGAAGGCCAGGTTGTTCGAAGGCGGACAGAGATAGTCGAGCCGGTCCGTCAGCGGGAAGATCTGGGTGTAGGTGAAGCTCTCCGCGAGTTTCTCGGTGCCGCGGTGGAGATAACCGATATGCGGGTCCACACGCTCGACATACTCGCCGTCGAGCTCGAGGACGAGCCGAAGAACCCCATGAGTGCTGGGGTGCTGCGGACCGAGATTGAGAAGCACTTCCTTGGTATTGAGCGCTTCGCCTTCCGGCCTCATGAGTTCGGTGACTTCGGTCATCTCACTCTCCGGCGTCAACGGCCTCCTTTAAATTAGTTGGTGCGGGATGCGGGCGGAAAACCGCACACACTTTTTCCTTACCCCCGCTCTAAAGCGCGTCGCATGAATTCAATCGGGCGCGACGCGCTTTAGGTCTTTGTTTTCAATGCATGTCGTTATCCCAAAACCGCTGCACACTTTTGGGCGACATGCATTAGGGAATCTCTCGGGTGGCGAGGTCGGGCTGGGTCGGCGGCGGGCCCTCGGCACCGAAGGGATTGAGCTTGTCCTTGTAGCCCCTCAAGGGGAAGTCCTTGCGCTGGGGAAAGCCCTCGAAGCCTTCCCACATGTAAATGCGGCGCAGATCGGGATGCCCCGTAAAGCGGATGCCGTACATGTCCCAGGTCTCGCGCTCATGCCAGTTGGCCGTGCGCCAAACGCCGGTGACCGAGGGAACCTCGGGGGGATCGCCAAGCCGGCATTTGATGCGGATCCGCCATTTGTTGGGCAGCGAATAGAGATGGTACACCGCCTCGAAACGCGGCATTTCGGGATAATGATCGACCCCACAGATGTCCGAGAGGAAATTGAACTGAAGCGCCGGATGTTCTTTCAGGAACCGGCAGAACTCGACGATCTTCTCTGGTGGAACAGCAAAGGCGTGAATGCCGTGTACGGCGCCAAGGTCCTCGACCGCTTCGCCGAAGCGTTCCATGATCAGGTCTGGATCGAAAGGCCGCTCCACGGTCATGACGCTGCAATCCGATCGAGAGGCGTTCCGGCCAGCGCGCGGGACCTCTTGATCTTCTCCTGAAGCAGGAGAAAGCCGTGCATCAGCGCCTCGGGCCGCGGCGGACAGCCGGGCACATGCACGTCGACCGGCACGAAGGTTTCCGAGCCCTGCACCACGGCATAGGTGTTATAGACGCCGCCCGAAATGGCGCAGGTGCCCATTGCGATCACCCAGCGCGGTTCCGGCATCTGGTCATAGAGCCGTCGCACCACGGGCGCGAACTTCCGCGTCACGGTGCCGGCGATGATCATCACGTCGGACTGTCTCGGCGAAGGGCGGAACACCACGCCGAACCGGTCGAGATCATAGCGCGCGCAGCCGGCCGAGATCATCTCGATCGCGCAGCAGGCAATGCCGAAGGTCTCCGGCCACAAAGCCGACCGTCGGCTCCAACTGATGACACTGTCGGCGGTGGTGAATAGGACGCTGTCGCGGATCGCGTCGTTTACTCCTCCCATTCCAACGCTCCCTTCAGCCAGGCGTAGGCGAAACCCACGAGAAGCAGCACCATGAAGACGAACATCTCGATATAGCCGATGAGCCCGATCTCTTTCAGCACGACGGCCCAGGGAAAGAGGAACATCGCCTCGACATCGAAGACCACCAAAAGGATCGCGAGAATGAAGAACGGCACTCGAAAGCGCCCGCCGGTGGCCTCGCCCGCAGGGTCCATGCCGCATTCATAGGGCATGTTCTTCGCGCGATAAGGGTTGGACGGGCGCAGAAGCGAGGAGACGAAAAGCGTCGCCACTGCCACCAAGACTATCCCGGCGACCATGATAAGAACCGGCAGGAACTCCATTGCCGTCATGTCGTAACGCCCCGGCACGCAACAAGGGCTTTGCTCAGGTCGCCACCAAACCAGTTCGGGGCCGAAAACGCCGTCGCCCCGAGAAGCGACTTGGGCAATCCTTTTCTGAACTCAGACTCTATTCCGTTGAACGGATCATTGCAAATCCAATCAATTAGGCGGGTCAGGTCGGATTGAATTGTTGCGGGAATGGCCGCGTGTCGCGCGGGTCGAAGGTATCCACGCGATTTGCACTCTGATCGGCATCCCGCTCTAACCCCCAAACACCGAACCTTGAGCAAGCCTCAGAAACCACGCCGGGAACAGGCCGATGCCGATAGTGCCGGCGGCGGTGAAGGCGAGCGTGGCACGGACCGAGGGTGTCAGCGCCGGGTCGAACACCCGCTGCGGCTCGCGCATGTAGATCACCATGACGACGCGGATGTAGAAATAGGCAGCGACGGCGCTCAAGAGCACTGCGATAACCGCCAACGCGACGAAGCCCCGCTCGACGAGCGCGCTGAGCACATAGAACTTGGCGAAGAAGCCGGCCGTCGGCGGAATGCCGGCCAGCGAGAACAGATAGAGCAGCATGAGAAGCGCGAGCACCGGATGCGGCTTGGCGAAACCGGCGTAGTCATCGATAACCTCGCCCGAGGAACTACCGTTCCGCATCATGATGACGGCGGCGAAGATGCCGAGATTCATGAAGGCGTAGATCAGCAGATAGAACATCACGCTGGCGATCCCGTCCTCGCCGCCGGCCACCACGCCGAGAATGGCAAATCCGGCATGGGCGATGCTGGAATAGGCGAGCAGCCGCTTGAAATTATCCTGGACCAGTGCGACGAAACTGCCGAGCGCCATCGTCACCACCGCAATGACCGCGACGACGATCCAGGCGTCCGAGGCGGCGACCAGCGGGTTCAAGAAAACCCTGAGGATCACCGCGAACCCCGCCGCCTTGGGCCCCACCGACATGAAGGCGGTGACAGTCGTCGGCGCGCCTTCATAGACGTCCGGCACCCACATATGAAACGGCACCGCGCCGATCTTGAAGACGAGCCCCGCGACGATGAAGACCACGGCCAGCAGCAGCCCCGGATCGAGCGGATCGCCGGTCACCGCCTGAGCCATCCCGGTGAGTTGCGTCGTGCCGGTGAGGCCATAGACCAGCGAAACGCCGTAAAGGAAGATCCCGGTCGAGACCGCGCCGAGGATCACATATTTCAGCGCCGCTTCGTTCGACCGCCGTTCCTTGCGCAGGAAGCCGGTCAGCACATAGGTGCAGAGCACCATCAGTTCGAGGCCCACATAGATCGACAGGAGATCGGTCGCCGAGGCCATGATCATCATTCCGGAAAGCGTAAAGAGCAGCAGCACATAGTATTCGCTCCTCCCGATCCCTTCGATGTCGGCGTATTTCCGCGAAAGGAGGAATGTCAGGATGGTGGCGAGGTAAAACACGAACTTGAAGAAGACCGCGAAACGGTCGGCGACGAACATGCCCGTATAGGCCGGCCGCACCTCACCCGCGAGCAGGAGCGTCGCCAAGGCGGCAATCACTACGACCGCGACGGAAGCCCAGACAAGGAGATGTTCCTGTCCCTTTCGCACGAACTCTCCGAGGATCAGCAGGATGCAGGCCCCAGTGATCACCAGGATCTCGGGCAGGCTCGCTAGCACCGACTGAAAAAGTGCGGCGGCGGTCATGGGCCGCCCTCCTCACCGTGCACCTGCACCAGCAGATGCTTCACCGAGGCGTCGATGATGCCGAGAAAGGGCTTCGGATAAAGCCCGACCCAGAGCACGAAGACGGCGAGCGGCAGGATTGCAGCCATCTCGCGGCCGTTCACGTCGCGTATCTTGTATCGGGCGCCGACCGTGGCCGGACCAAGCGCGACTTTCCTGTACATGCCGAGCAGATAGGCTGCGCTCAGCAAGGCGCCCAATACGGCGGCAGCGCCGATGGCGAGGTTCGCCGCAAACCCGCCAGACAGCACCAGCAACTCGCCCACAAAGGAATTCGTCCCCGGCAGCGCCATCGACGACAAGGTGAACAGCGCCAGGAACGAAGTGTAGACCGGCGCCACCTTCATCAGTCCGCCATAGTCGGCGATGCTGCGGCTATGGGTTCGCTCATAGATGAGGCCGACGAAGAGGAACAGCGCGCCCGTCGTGACGCCATGGTTGAACATTTGCAGGATGCTGCCCTGAAGGCCGCGCAGGTTCAGCGCGAAGATCCCGAGCGTGACGAACCCCATGTGGCTGATGCTGGAATAGGCGACCAGCTTCTTCAAGTCGTCCTGCGCCAGTGCAAGCAAGCCTCCATAAACGATCGCGAGCGCGGAAAGCGCCAGCATCAGCGTCGAAAAATACACCGACGCCTCCGGCAGCATCGGCAGCGAGAACCGCAGGAACCCGTAGGCGCCCATCTTCAGGAGCACGCCGGCGAGGATGATGCTGCCCGCCGTCGGCGCCTGCACATGGGCGTCCGGCAGCCAGGTATGGACCGGGACCATCGGCACCTTGACGGCGAAGGCGATCAGGAAGGCGAAGAACAGCCAGGACTGGACCGGGAACGGCAGATCCTGCGCCGTCAGGGCCAGAATGTCGAAGGTCTCGCCACCCTGGAAATAGAGCACGATGACGCCGATCAGGAACAGGAGGCTGCCCGCCAGCGTGTAGAGGAAGAATTTGAATGCCGCATAGATCCGCCCGTCGCCGCCCCAGATGCCGATGATCAGGTACATCGGGATCAGCATCGCCTCCCAGAAGACGTAGAACAGGAAGAGGTCGAGCGCGCAGAAGACTCCCAGCATCAGCGCCTGCATGACCAGGAGACTGATCATGAACTCCTTCACTTTGCTCTCGATCGCCGTCCATGAGGCGAGCACCGATGTCGAGCCCAACAGCGCCGTCAGGAACACGAAGAGTGCGCTTACCCCGTCGACGCCCAGCGCATAGGTGATGCCGAGCGCCGGCACCCATGGGCGCTTCTCCGTGAACTGCATTTCGTGAGTGGTGGTGTCGAAGCCGGCCAGCATGACGATTGAGAGAGCGAGGTCGAGGCCGGTGACGCCCAGCGCTGTCCACCGCACCGCATCTTCGCTGCGGAGAAACATCAGAACCGCCGCCCCGGCGACCGGCAGGAGAATGATGAGGCTCAACAGCGGGACCGACATCCTTGCTCCTCACCGCCAGACCACGGCGAAAACGACGATTGCCGCGCTCAGACCGGCGATCATCGCCAGCGCGTAGTGGGTGACCACACCGGTCTGCAACCGCCGCAGCACCCCGCCGCCGTCGAGGATCGAACGAGCAATCCCGTTCACGACGCCATCGACACCGCCGAGATCGAGCCTGAGCCCCGCCCGCGCCGAGCCGTGCAGGAAGGGCAGCACCGCTGTCTCGGACACGCCGCTCACCGCCTTCTCGTAGCGCGCAAGCGGCCTTTCGGCGAGCCACATGAAGTACCGCGCACCTTTGCGATAGAACCAGTCGGTGTCGATGCTGATCGTGTTTTCGGGATCGAGCGCTCTCAGGAAAACGGCGAAGCCCAATGCGGTGAACATCAGGATTCCGAGGCTCTCGGTGATGTGGGCACCCGTATAGGGCTCGAAGTCGACCTGATACGGCAGAAGCGCGTAGAGCGGCCCGGGGAACACCCCGATCGCGATACAGAGCGCCGCCGCCATGCCCATCGCAACCAGCATGTTGCCGGGCGGCTCGCGTGCCACGAGCCCCCGGTCGGTGCCATAGAACATGTAATAGGGCAGCTTGAGCCCGGTGTGCAGGAAGGTCCCCGACGAGGCCATGGTCAACGCCAGCATCACCAACGCCCGATGATCCTGCCCGGCGGCCGCAACCACCATCGACTTGCTGACAAAGCCCGAGAAGAACGGAAATGCGGATATTGCGAAGGCGCCGATCATGTAGAGCGCCACGGTGATCGGCATCGATTTGTAGAGCCCGCCGAGCTCGGTGAGCTTGCGCCGGCCGGTGACATAGATCACCGCCCCGGCGCCCATGAACAGGAGCGCCTTGTAAAGGATATGGGCGAAGGCATGGCTGGTCGATCCGTTCACCGCCAGCTCGGTGCCGATGCCGACGCCCGCCACCATGTAGCCAACCTGGCTGACGATGTGATAGGCAAGCAGCCGCCGACAGTCATTTTCCAACACAGCGTAGATGACGCCGTAGAGCGCCATCACGGTGCCGAGCCAGACCAGAAGCTCGACGCCCGGAAACGCCCGCGCCAGCACGTAGACGGCCGTCTTGGTGGTGAAGGCGCTCATGAACACCGCGCCGGTGACGGTCGCCTCCGGATAGGCGTCGGTTAGCCATGCATTGAGCGGCGGCACCGCCGCGTTCAGCAGGAACCCGGCGAGGATCAGGTAGGTGCCCGCACCCATTCCCCCCTCGATCGGGCCGAAAAGCAGCGAGCCGGTAGCGGCTCCATGGAGAAGGATGCCGCCGAGCAGGGCAAGGCCGCCGGTGATATGGACCATCAGATAGCGGAAGGCCGCGCGGATCGCCTGCTCTCCGCCTTGGGCAAAGACCAGATAGGCAGAGGCGAACGCCATGCCTTCCCAGAACAGGTAGAGCGTCAGGTAGTCGCCGGCGAACACCACACCAAGCGCGCTGCCGACATAAAGGAAGGCCGCCACGTGCTGGCCGGCTTCCCTCAGGTGCAGCGCATAGACCGTGCCGATCAGCGCCATCATGGTGAAGACGGTGGCGAAGACGATGCTCAGCTTGTCGACCTTCGCAATCTGGAGGTTCTGGCCGATGAACTCCATCGCGCCATAGCTGCCCGGCTGCATCGTGAGTACAGCGAGGATCGCCAGCGACGGGACGACGACCAGATAGGTCTTGCGGACCGTCCCAGAAAGAAAGGGGATCGGCAAAGCGCCGAGAATGAAGATCAGGGCCGGATGGATGAAGTCAGTCATAATAGTCCTCGCGCCGCATCAACCCGCCCTGATGGCCGAGAAACTTGGAGACGAAGATGAGCAGCACGCAGGAGCCGAAGCCGTAGACGGCAGACCAGCCCGGCAGGCGCTCCCACAGATATTCGGCGTGCTCGCGCGGGACCGCGAAGTCGGCGGCGACGATCAGAACGAGCACCAGATAGAACAGCCGGTGGCGCCGCCTCGCATATTCCTCGTCACCAAAGAAGTCGACGATACGCTTGATCATCTGACCACTCCATCCGCGAGCGTGAGAAAATAGCCGGGGAAGATGCCCATCAGCACCGACAGGATGGCGGTCGCCACCAGCGGGATCGTGACCATCGGGATTTCACGGACCGCCGCCCGGCTCTCCTCGGGCTCCGCCTCGAAAAAGGCGGCATAGCTGACCGGCAGGAAATAGGCGGCGTTCAGGATCGAACTCGTAAGCAGCACGGCCAGGAACGCCACCTGCCCCGCCTCCACCGAGCCCTGTGCCAGATACCACTTGCTGACGAAGCCCGCGGTCGGCGGGATCCCGATCATGCTGAGCGACGCGACGAAAAATGCGCCCATCGTCCAGGGCAGCCTGCGGCCGATGCCGGCCATGTCGCTGATGTTGCGCTTTCCCGACGCGCAATAGATCGAGCCGGCGCAAAAAAAGAGCGTGATTTTGGAGAATGCATGCGCCGCAATATGGATGATCCCGCCGACCATCGCGACCGGCGACAACAGAACCGCGCCAAGCACGATGTAGGAGAGCTGGCTGACGGTCGAATAGGCGAGCCTGGCTTTGAGATCGTCCCGCGTGAGCGCGTAGATCGACGCCATCAGGATCGTGAAGGAGACCAGATAGGCTGTGGCTATGCCGAGCCCAAGCTTCCCGACCAGCCCGACGCCGAAGACATCGAACACGACCCTGAGAACACAGAAGACGCCCATCTTGACCACGGCCACCGCATGCAAGAGCGCGCTTACCGGTGTCGGCGCCACCATCGCGGCGGGAAGCCACGCATGCATCGGCATCACCGCGGCCTTGGCGAAGCCGAAGAGATAGCAGAAGTAGACGGCCGTCAGCAGCGCCGCCGAGGCGTCGACGCCCGCAAGCAGGCCCCCGGCCACGAAATCGAGTGACCCGGCGATCTGATAGGTCAGTGCCAGCGCGGCGAGAAGCGCGCTCTTCGAGGCCCCCATCAAATAGACGAGATATTTGCGGCTGCCGGTCCAGCCCTCCTCGTCCTCGTGGTGGTAGACGAGCGGATAGGTAACCAGGCTCAGCACCTCGTAGAATATGACCAGCGTGAACAGATTGGCGGCGAAGGCGCCCCCGACGGCGGCCGCGAGACTGGTCGCGAAGCAGGCGAAGAACCGTGTCTGCGCGTGCTCGTGCAAGTGCCGCATGTAGCCGATGGAATAGACCGCGGCCACGATCCATAGAAGCGACGAGACAGTGGCGAACACCATGCCGAGCGCATCGGCCCTGAAGGCGAAATCGACGCCCGGCAGTATCTCGAACAGGCGCAAATCGACGGTCCCGCCCGAAAGTACCGTGGGCGCCATGGAGGCGACAATCGCGAACATCACGATCGCCGCCGCCGGGGAGACGAGATCGCGGAGCTTCTCGCGATTGTGTAGGAGGAGAATTGTCAGTGCCGCCAGACCCGCGACGGCGATGGCAAGCAGGGGCCGGATTGATGTCACCGGGTCCAAGCCGCTATCCTTTCATCATGGTCACATCGTCGACCTTGAGGGTGGACTTGTTCCTCACGAGGGCGACAAGGATGCCGAGGGCGACGGCAACCTCCGCCGCAGTGATCGCAATGACGAAGATCGCGAAGATCTGCCCGCGGAAATCGTCATAGTGACGCCCGAAGGCGATGAAGTTGATGTTGACCGAGTTGAGCAGCAACTCCAGCGACATCAGCACGACCAGGATATTGCGCCTGAGCAACACGCCTGCCGCTCCGATCACGAAGAGGACCACGCCGAGCAGAATGTACGACCAGAGCGGCACCATCACCCGGACTCCTTCCGTGCCAGCACGATGGCGCCGACAAGGGCTGCGAGCAGGATGACGGATGCGACTTCAAACGGCAGGAGATAGTCGGCGAAAAGCGTCGTGCTGAGCGCCCTGATCTGATCCCCGCCGCTGACGGCGACGGGTTGCGTGGCCGAGAAGCGATCGCTCCAAAACACCAGAAAAAACATCTCGGCCCCGAGCACGACCAGCAGCACCAGAGCCGGCAAGTTGCCGCCCGGCAGGAACCGCTGCAACACCGCTTCGCGCACGTCGATCATCATGATCACGAACAGGAAGAGGACCATGATCGCGCCGACATAGACGAAGATCTGGATGACCGCGAGCAACGGCGCGTCGAGCAGGACGAAGATTGCGGAGATCTGCAGGAAACACGCCATCAACGCCAATGCGCTGTGAACCGGATTGCGCGCCACGACAACCATCACGGCGGTGATCACGGACACCGTAGCGAACAGAAGAAAGAACCCCTGATCCATCGACGCCGACCCCTCCCACGCGAACTGTCACTCGGCGCGAGGCGGCCGGATACGAGCTAGTTCCGCACTTCGGGTGCAGTTATAAATTGTGCCCTAGTATCGGATTTTTCACAAGATTATTGTCGGAGGCGGAGCAAAGCCAGGCCGGCGTGAACACGGCGGAAGCAGTCCGCGAAGCGTGCTCTTTGATCGCACCGGGTATCGTTTCGGAACACGCAAGAAATGTGTATCTGTAAATTCTGACGTATTGGAGATTGTACATCCGTATGCGGCCTTTGCCCGCTAGGGAAGTCATATGCCTGATCGCCAATATGAAGAGCCCTCACTCGCCGAGATTTACGACCTCACCAGCGGCTGGTCGATCGACCGCGACTTTTATCTGGCCCTCGCCGGCAGCTCTCCTAGGCGGATTCTCGATCTCGGCTGCGGGACCGGGCTCCTATGCGATGCCTACGCCGCACTGGGTCACGACGTCACCGGCGTAGACCCGGCAAAGGCCATGCTCGACGTCGCCAAGCGCAAGCCGCATGGCTCCGAGGTTGAATGGATCGAGGCGAGCGCTCAAGAATTCCGATCGGAGAAGAAGTTCGACCTGATCATCATGACGGGCAACGCCTTTCAGGTCTTTCTGACCGACACCGACATTCTGGCGACGTTCGCGACCATGCGGGCGCACCTCGCCGACGATGGATTAATCGCCTTCGAGAGCCGAAACCCGGCCATTGACTGGCCGGTGAGATGGAACCGGGACTTTGAGCTCAGAACAGATGACACGATCATTCATCAGTCCCGCCGGGTGTTGAAGAAGGAGGGGGACCGTATCGCGTTCGGAACGCACTACCTGTTTCCCGACAAGAAGCTCGTTTCCTACAGTGAACTCCGTTGCCTGACACGATCGGAGATCGAGGACCGCCTGCTGCGAAGCGGCCTGAAGGTGCAGGCGGTTTACGGCGATTGGGAGTCGGGGCCATTTGACGGGACGACATCCGAGGACATGATCTTTCTCGTCAGATCGGCCTAATGCATGTTTCCTTAAATCGTACCCGATTTAAGGACAAAAACATGCAGCAATTCAAAGTGCTACAGCGTCCTTTGTGCGTCTGAAAAGACGCACGGCGCTGTAGCCGCGATCGACTCCCCGGTTCCGTCTGGCTGCCAGCGCCGGCCGGCAGCCCTATGGTTCAGAATATCTCCGCGACGGATTGTCCGAGCGCCATCGCGCCGGCATAGCGCGCTTGTGCGGCCGGTTGAAGCGGATGGTAGCGGGCGCCCTGGATGTCGCGAAAGCGCCGCTCGAGCCCGGCGGAGCGATAGAAGGCCGCGCCGCCGGCAAGTTCCATCGCCAGCTCCGTCGCCTCTATCGCATGGCGTGCGACCAGTGCCCGGCCGATCATCACCTCGTTGACGCTATCTGCCGACGGTTCGTTCCGTTGAGCGGTCTCGATCATCGAGCGATGGGCAAGCTGCGCCGCCCGCAGGCTGGTGTCCATGCGGCCGGCCAGATGCAGCAAATGCTCCGCCGCGGGTCGCTTGCGGGCCATCTCAATCGCGATGTCACGGGCGCTTTCCGCAATCCCCAGATAGACCGCGTAAATCAATGGAAAGGCGATCGTCGCGATGATCTGAAACACGGGATGCCACTCGCCGGCCGTCCTCGAAAACGCAACGCTGCCGTCGGCGACGAACAGCTTGTCGATGACCACGTCGTTCGAGCCTGTGCCGCGCATGCCCAGCGTGCGCCAGGTGTTCTCTATCCTTACCTCCGGCGCAGTCATCGGCACGCCGAAATGGATGACCTTGCGTTGGCCGTCCTCATCTTCGTGAATCGCCCCCGTCATCAGAATGTTGCCGGCCTCCGCTCCCGAGGTAAACGCCTTTCGCGCGGTGATGCGGTAGCCGCCATCTACCTTCTCAGCGCGGCCGGAGCCGCCGATCCAGTCCGATCCGCCGCTGGAAAGAAGGATGATGCGTTCCTGTGCCACCCTTTTGAGCAGCGGTTCGACCGCGGCGACACCCTGGTGCCGCCAGCGCCAAGCGGGAATAGCGACCTGATGGGTGTGCATGGCGAAGGCGAGCGCCGTCGATCCGCAGGCGTGCGCGAGCGTCCTGAGCATGGCCGCAAGCTCTTCGAGATCCGCGCCGCCCCCGCCGAGCTCGCCGGGAACTCCGGCCTCCACGAGACCGGATTCCTTCAGCAGCGCATAGTTTTCGCGCACGAAGTCGTCTGTCTCGTCTGCCGACGCGGCGTTTCCTTCAAGGGTCGGAACCAATCGGCTGGCGATCCTGACGGAGCGCGAGGTGCGACCGTCATCCTCCTCCACGACGGCTGCGGCATTCGTCGAAGCGTGCATGTTCATTCCTCCATTTACACCTGACGATCGCCAGTGTGCATGATGTCGGAAGCGGCCACTAGTTCAGGAAATGTACCGGCGCGAAGGAACCGTGACGTCGCCGCCGTGCAATTGGCGGCCCGGACGATCTGGCATATAGTGCCGCATGATCAGGGGACAATGGGGAATGCGGACATGCAGGACCACGGCGGCTATGGGCAGTTTTGCCCCGTATCCATGGCGTCCGAGATAATCTGCTCACGATGGACCACGCTGATCGTGAGGGAGTTGCTGTGCGGCTCGACCCACTTCAATGAACTCCGGCGCGGACTTCCAAAGATCTCGCCTGCCCTTCTTTCCAAGCGGCTGAAGGAACTCCAACAGGCCGGCGTCATTGCCGTCGAACGGCTGGACAACGGCGCGACCAAATATCGTCTTTCGGAAGCGGGCGAAGAGCTCAGGCCGGTGATCATCGGGCTGGGAAATTGGGCGCAGCGCTGGATCGAATCGCGGCTCTCGCTCAAGAATCTCGACCCCTCGCTGCTGATGTGGGACATCCGCCGCAATGTTCAGACCGATCATCTGCCCCGGCGGCGCTCAGCGATTCAATTTCTGTATCCCGAGCTGCCGGCGGGTCGGCGGGCGTGGTGGCTGGTGGTCGAAGACGGCACCGTGGACGTCTGCAATTTCGATCCGGGTTATGAAATCGATCTCGTCGTCACGACCTCACTGCGCACGATGACGGCGATCTGGATGGGCCTCACGACCGTCAAGGACGAGGTCGCGGCCGGCACCTTGGATGTCGAGGGCGATCGCAAGATAGCGGAACCGATGCAAGATTGGCTCGGCCTCAGCATCTTTGCCAAGGTCCCCCGCCGCGTTCAATGACGACGTGCGCTGGGGGTGCCCCGCATCCCACGTCTCTCCAAGATTTTCGCAACCGTCTACTCGCTCGAGCATGAACCCGACGCCCATTTGTATCGAAATGTATTCGACCGGGCAGCGGTTACATTCAAATACAGGTCTGGATGACTTACGACATACGAAGGCTACATCGGCGGGACATCGCTTGCCGAAGGCCCCTAATTGTTTTTGATAATCGACTTACAATTCAGAGCGAGGAGATCGCGAAATGGAGCACATCGACCACATCTTGATCGTCGATGACGACCGCGAAATCCGGGAGCTCGTATCGGCTTATCTGAAAAAGAATGGTCTGCGCGTCACCGCTGTGCCCGACGGTCGACAGATGCGCGCATTTCTCGAGGCCAATGCCGTCGACCTTATCATTCTCGACATCATGATGCCGGGCGACGACGGTCTTGTGCTGAGCCGCGAGTTGCGCGCGGGCGGGCACAAGGCCACGCCGATCGTCATGCTGACCGCCCGCACGGACGAGATGGACCGCATCATTGGCCTCGAAATGGGGGCCGACGACTATCTCGCCAAGCCGTTTTCGGCGCGCGAACTGCTTGCCCGCATCAAGGCCGTTCTCCGCCGCACGCGAATGCTGCCGCCAAACTTGCAGATCTCGGAGGCCGGTCAGTTGCTGCGTTTCGGCAAATGGAAACTCGACACGACGGCACGGCATCTCGTCGACTCCGACGGCACGGTGATTGCGCTCAGCGGCGCAGAATACCGCCTTCTGCGCGTCTTCATCGACCACCCCCAACGCGTGCTCAACCGGGATCAGCTCCTCAACCTGACGCAGGGACGCGATGCCGAGCTCTTCGACCGCTCCATCGATCTCCTCGTCAGTCGGGTCCGTCAGCGCCTCGGCGACGATGCCCGGGAGCCGACCTATATCAAGACCGTCCGCAGCGAAGGCTATGTCTTTTCCATGCCGGTGGAAATCGTGGAGCCGCGCTGATGGCGACGGCCGCACCAATCAAAGGAATTCGTCTATGGCCTCGCACACTCAGGGCGCGGCTATTCATTATTCTTCTTGCCGGTCTGGCGATGGCGCACGCCATGTCGTTCGCAGTGCTGTTTTCCGAGCGCTACGTCGCGGCCAGATCGGTGATGTTCAATACGCTCGAAACCGACGTCGCGACATCGATCGCCATCCTCGACCGGCTCCCCGCTGCCGAACGTGCCGCCTGGCTCGATCGACTTGCTCGCGGCTCTTACCGGTTCGTTCTGGGGCCGGGGCTCCCCGGCAATCCTGTACTCGCTCCGGCCGACGCCGAGGTCGCCTCCAAGATCCAGGCAGCAATAGGCGCAAAATACCCGATCGAGGTTCAGTCGATCCCGGGAGCAGCCCGCCATCTTCAGGCGCATCTTCGCTTGAGCGACGGCGAACCACTGACTATTGACGTCACGCCGCGGGGCGTCATGCCGGTGGCCGACTGGCTGCCCTACGTGCTCATTGCGCAGCTTTCGCTGTTGGTATTGTGCAGCTGGTTCGCCATGCGCCAGGCCATCCGTCCTCTTGCCAACCTGGCGAGCGCCGCCGACACGCTGGACCCGAACAGCAACACGCCGCGTCTCAGCGAGACCGGGCCGACGGAAGTGGCCTATGCGGCAACGGCGTTCAATGCGATGCGGGATCGTATCGCACAATACCTCGAAGAGCGCGTGCAGATCCTCGCGGCGATCTCGCATGATCTGCAAACACCGATCACCCGCATGAAGCTCCGCGCCGAAATGGCCGAAGATTCCATCGATAGGGACAAGCTGGTCCAGGACCTCGGCGAAGTCGAGCGTCTCGTCAAGGAAGGGGTCGCCTATGCACGCAGCGCCCACGGCAATGCCGAAAAGGCCACCCGCGTCGATCTCGCCTCGTTCATCGAAAGTCTGGCCTATGACTATCAGGACACCGGCAAGGCGGTCACGATCGGCGAATTGGGCGGCGGCGCAGTCGTGACCCGGCCGCACGCGTTGAGGCGGATACTCACCAACCTGATCGACAATGCGCTGAAATTCGCCGGCAGTGCGGAAATCGAGGTTCAGCGCCGCGACGGCACCGTATTCATAAGGGTGCTTGATCGCGGTCCGGGCATCCCGGACAGCCAGTTGCAGGCGGTCCTGCAACCCTTCTTCCGCCTGGAGCAGTCGCGCAACCGCGACACGGGCGGGACGGGTCTCGGGCTCGCGATCGCCCAACAGCTCGCGACCGCGATCGGCGCCACGCTCACCTTGCGCAATCGCGACGGCGGCGGCCTTGTGGCGGAAATCGCGCTGCGCCAATAGTGCATGTCGCCCAAAAGTGTGCAGCGGTTTTGGGACAGCGACATGCGCAAAAACAAGGACCCTAAAGGGCGTCGCATGAATTCGATTGAACGCGACGCGCTTTACTGCATGTTTCCTTGAAACGTACCCGATTTAAGGACAAAAACATGCAGCAATTCAAAGTGCTACAGCATCCTTTGTGCGTCTGAAAAGACGCACGGCGCTGTAGTGCCCCCAAACACGGCAGGGCAGCCTGGCCGCCCTGCTCTGGCATGCATTTATGCAGTCGCCGCTTACGCCGGCTGCGGCTCGCCGGTCTGCTCGCGGATCATGTACTCGGCGTACCAGGTCGGCCAGTCCTCGTCCCTGCGGCCGAGTTGCTTCTCATATTCGCCATGGGCGGCCTCGGCACGGCGGAACGCGCTCGCGAGATCAGCGACCGACGCGAACGTCGTGGTGCTCGCGTCAATCCGCCCGGGCAATCGCGTGGTGACCTCCTGGAAAAGCCATCCGTTGCCATCCGGATCGCTGAACGACGCGTAGGAACGGTAGCTCCGGTGCTCGGGATCAGCACCGCCAACCCGGAGCCGGCCAAAGAGATAGGGCTCGTCGTCACCGGCGTGTACGTCGCCCGCATGGAATACTTCGCTGATGGCGACGCCGCGGCGACGCACGTCCTCGCGGGCAGCCTCTATATCGGAAACGATGAGGTACAGCCCCTGCGCGGAGCCCGGTTCCGCGTCGGTCACATTCTTTCCGAAGATGACCGAGGCGCCGGAACCGGGCGGAGTGAACTGGATCACGCGGTAGCCGTCATCGCCGGCAAAATCGGCATCGAGCCGCCAGCCGAGGCTTGCGTAGAATTCCTTGGCGCGGTCGACATCCGACACCGGGACGACGATAACCTCGAGCTTCATGTTGATCGGCCGCGCTTTTTCGCTGTTGATTGCAGTGGTCATGCTTTTCTCCTTGAGTTTGGGAGGCGCAATGCGCCGGTGCAAATTGGCGTGCCGCGATCTGAACGCTGCCTTGGGAGCGAAAATCGCCGGCTGTCCGCCCCGACCGAAATTCGTCCGGCCGGGGCATCTTCTTCAGTGTCAAACGATGTTGATTGCGACCTCGATATTGCCGCGCGTCGCCTTGGAATAAGGACAGATCTGATGCGCCCTTTCGACCAGCGCCTGTGCCGTGTCGCGGTCGATGCCCGGCATACTCACATTGAGCCGTGCCTGCAGCGAATAGGCGCCGGCACTGTTGCGAAGATCCACTTCGGCATCCACCGCCAGATCGGCCGGAAGTGTTATCTTCCGCTCACTGGCCGCCAGTCCGATGGCCCCGATGAAGCAGGCCGACCAGCCGGCTGCGAAGAGTTGCTCTGGGTTTGTCCCGGGCTTCGAGCTGCCGGGTGAGGAAAGCTTGATGTCCAGGCGCCCGTCAGAACTGCGGGATGCGCCTTCACGGCCACCGGTGGTGTGCGTCTTGCCGGTGTAAAGTACCTTTTCGATCTCGGTCATGGTGTCCTTCCTTCGACAGAGTTGATGACGCCGAGGCCCAATTGGCTTGTCCGACGGTCGAGGCACACATGCCGCTCCGCACGTGTATGGAATGTTTCGTGACCGGGCGAAAAAGTAAGCGAATGCTGGCAAAATGCGGAACGGACACACTGCGATACGAAAGCGCTGTCACAAGCGACGCGTGAAAGCGCAGAGCAAAGCGCATGGGGGCGCAAAAGTGCGTCGCGCTTTGAACACGAGATGCATGAAAACAAAAATCTAAAACGCGTCGCGCATTGGTGAACGCGGACGCGCTCTACTGCATGTCTCCTTAAATCGACCTCGATTTAAGGAGACATGCAGCAACTCCAAGTGCTACAGCGACCTTTGCGCGTCTGATAAGACGCGCGGCGCTGTAGAAGTCTACTGCGATCCCGGCGCGCCTGAAAGGAGGCGACCGTGCTGCGCGGCAAAAGTGATCAGAAACGATCGACGTCAATCACCGCCTGGGCGAAGGCCTGCGGCGCTTCTTGGGGAAGGTTGTGGCCGATGCCGCCCGTGATCAGCCGATGCTCGTACTTGCCCGAGAACTTCTTGGCATAGGCTGCAGGCTCTGGATGCGGGGCGCCATTGGCATCGCCCTCCAGCGTGATCGTCGGCACGCTGATCAGCGGGAACTTGGCGAGCCGCTCTTCCAGCTCGTCGTATTTGCGCTCGCCCTCGGCGAGACTAATCCGCCAGCGGTAGTTGTGGATCGTGATATCGACGTGATCCGGGTTCTCGAAAGCGGCCGCGCTGCGATCGAACGCGGCGTCGTCGAAGTTCCATTTCGGCGACGCGAGCTGCCAGATGAGTCTCGCGAATTCATTGCGGTTCTGTTCGTAGCCCGCGCGCCCGCGCTCCGTGGCGAAATAGAACTGGTACCACCAGGCAAGTTCGGCCTTCGGCGGCAAGGGCTTTTTATTGGCTTCACGGCTGCCTATGAGATAGCCGCTCACGGAAACCATGGCCTTGCAGCGCTCCGGCCAGAGCGCGGCAATGATGTTGGCGGTCCGCGCCCCCCAATCGCATCCGGCGATAACGGCCTTCTCGATCCGGAGCGCGTCCATCAAGGCGATGATGTCGGCGGCAATCGCCGACTGCTGGCCATTGCGCGGAGTATCGGGCGAAAGGAAGCGCGTCGTGCCATAGCCGCGCAGATAGGGAACGATAACGCGATAGCCAGCCGCCGCCAGCAGCGGCGCCACATCGACGTAGGTGTGGATGTCGTAGGGCCAGCCGTGCAGCAGGACGACCACAGGCGCATCGTCCGCGCCCAGCTCGGCGTAGCCGACGTTCAGGACACCCGCGTCGACCTGCTTGATGGAGGCGAAGGATGTGTTCGTCCCCAGCGTGATCGCCGGAATGGCCGATTGCGCTCGCGCTGCGCCCATCATACCGAGTTGCGCGGCAGCGGCCGTCAGCGCCGCCACGCCCATGAACCGCCGCCGCGGCAGATTGATTTCCCCAATCATCGATCGTCTCCGGACTATGTGAAACACAATCCTGGAATGCGATATCCATGTATCGCGACTGTGACGTCGCCGGACGGACATTGAAAGCCTGTGTAGGGATCAAGGCGCTCGATACAGTGAGTTACAATTCCCCAGTGCTTTAATCTTTATGGCGCGGACGCGCTCTCGCGCGCATTCCGCCGGATTGTTTGCGGAGGCTGTCCGAGTGTGCGAAGAAAGGCCCGACGCATGCGATCGGGATCGGCAAAACCGGTTTCCTCCGCGATCACGTCCATGGAATGGCGGCCCTGCTCCATCATCAGCCGCGCCGCCTCCACGCGCAGGTTCTCCACTGCCTTGGCGGGCGACTGTCCCGTCTCGGCCCGAAATGCCCGGCTGAACTGGCGCGCGCTCAAGCCCGCCGCATCGGCCAGCTCTTCCACCGACAACACACCGCGAAGGTTGGCCTTGGCATAGTCGATCGATCTCTGGATCCGGTCCGACTTCGGCTCGAGCTCGAGCAATGCGGAAAACTGCGATTGGCCGCCGGCACGCCGATGATAGACGACGAGCTTGCGGGCGACCGAGCGGGCGACGTTCTGGCCGTGGTCCTTCTCGATCATCGCGAGCGCGAGGTCGATGCTCGCCGTCATACCAGCCGACGTCCACACGCTGCCGTCGACGATGAAGATGCGGTCTTCCTCCACCCTCACCGCCGGGAATCGCTCCTGCAATTGGCGCGCAAAGGCCCAATGCGTCGTCGCCCGGCGCCCGTCGAGTAGGCCCGATTCCGCAAGGACGAAGGCACCGGTACACGGCGCTGCCACCCGCCGCGAGGTTACAAGCGTGTGGCGCGCGAATTCGATCAATCCCGGCGTCATCGGCTCGATCGTCGCGCCGGCCCCGAACATCACGGTATCGTAGCACGTGTCGTCAAGCGCTTTCGTGATCACACCGAAACCGGCGGACGACTTGACCTCGCCGCCAAACTCCGAAAGGAGCTCTACCTCGTAAGCCGGCTCTCCGAGCGCCAAATTGGCCATCTCGAAGGCGGTAACTGCAGCGAAGCCCATCAGTTGGAATTTTGGAAATACGACAAAGCCGATCAGATGCATGGGGCAAATCCCTGTCCGGAATTACTGGGTATAGGATATTTGCGCCATGATATAAATCCCTATGATGCGGAGGCGGGACGCGCCCGAGGGCGCGCGCCGCCCGACTGCTCTTCGAGAGCAGCGTTACTCTGCGACCCGATATCTCGCGGCGGGTGCGCTCAGGGAGAGGTGCGGGATGAGCTTCTGTCGCGCCGCTTCGTAAGCCTGCCAATCGGCTGCGTCCGGGAGCGAGGGAATGGTGATTTGTTCGCCGAAATCGAAGCCGGCGAGGGCGGCGTCCACCATGTCCTCGGCGGGCATGACGATCTCACTTGGCACATGCTCCAGGGGCGTACCGGCAGTGCCCCAGAAGTCGGTCGCCGTCGCACCCGGGAGAACGGCTTGGATGCGGATGTTCTTGTCGGCGAGCTCCTTCTGCAGCGACAGGGTGAAGGCGAGCACGAAGGCCTTGCTGCCGCCGTAGACACCGTTCAGCACTTCCGGCGCGATACCGACGATCGAAGCGATGTTGATGATCGCGCCGCCCCCGCGCGAAACGAAACCGGGGACCGCTGCGTAGGTCAGCCGCGTCAGCGCGTTGACGTTCAGCGTGATCATCTCTTCCATCTTGTCGACGTCGGACGCGAGCAGCGGAGCGGTCGCGCCGACACCGGCATTGTTGACCAGCATGGTGATGCCGGCATCGGTCTGAAGCACCTTCTCGATGCGGTGGAGATCGGCTTTGTTGCCGAGGTCCGCCGCAACGACTTCGATGGCGCGACCGGTATCGTCGGTAAGACGCTTGGCCAGTTCATTGAGGCGGGCCTGGTTGCGGGCGACGAGGATCAGATCATATCCCCTGCGCGCCAGGCGATCGGCATAGATCGCACCGATGCCGGAGGAAGCGCCGGTAATCAGCGCGGTACCTTTCGAGTGTTGGGTCATGAGAGGCTCCATTCCGTTGGATTTGGAGCCTCCATACTAGAGTGAAACCGCCATGTCTCAAATGTCGTATATCCGGCACTTTAGGACATTCCGGTCATTCAGGGCAGCGGGGTTGGTATGTCCAACGCCGGCGCGACCCGAGCGGAGGGCGCATCAGCCGGAGGCGTCGGCCCGGCGAAGAGCGCCGCGATTGCGGGCGGATCCCGTGGATCCCTGTCCCAGGCGCAGGCGCAGCGGCGAGCGCGACCACTGCAACGAACGTCATGAGAATGCGCATCGAACTCTCCCTTTTGCTGCCGGCGATCCGGACCAGATCAGACGGCGCGCCGCTCATCCGAATGTGAAAACAAAGGCTTCGACACCTGGATCAAGGAAGCGGATCTCGAACGTCCGCTCCCGCACCTCTCCTGACTGGCGCACAAGCTGATAGAGGCGCGTCTCGGTCACCGTTCCGTTGCCTCCGGCGTCGATGTCCGAACCGTGATCCGGACCCGGGGCGACTCCGTCGACTGCAACTTGGAAGCGCACCTTCCCGGCTTTTGCTCCCGGTCCAAGAACAAGGTGCAGGTCGCGCGCGCTGAACCGGTAGGTGATCGCTCCGCCGGCCTGATTGAGCGTTGCCTGCTCGGCTCCGATTGTCCAGTTGCCGGCGAGACCCCATTGATTGAGCCGCGGCCTTCCGACGGTATAGTCGCGCGCTTCATCGGCGGAGACACCCTCGGGCGACGCGAAGTTTCCGGCACGCATGTAGCCGACATAATCCTCGCCGGACTGGAGATTGGCGAAATCAGGAGCGGCTTCGGCGCCCTTCGCGTCGGGCTTAACAACACCGCCGTCAGTCCTGCGGCTGCCTGCCGCTTCCGCCAGCAGTTCCTGAATGACCCGCTCGGACGTCTCATAATCACCCTCACCGAAGTGATGGTGCCTGATCCGTCCTTCCGCATCGATGAAATAATGGGCCGGCCAGTAACTGTTGCCGAAAGCGCGCCAGATCGCGAAGTCGTTGTCGATCGCGACCGGATAGCCGATTTCAAAATCCCGTACCGCCCGCTTCACGTTGTCGATCCGCTTCTCGAAAGCGAATTCGGGGGCATGGACGCCGATCACGACCAGGCCCTGATCCCGGTACTTTTCCGCCCAGGCGCGAACATAGGGGATCGTTCGGATGCAATTGATGCAGGAGTAGGTCCAGAAATCGACGAGCACGACCTTGCCGCGAAGCTGCTCTGCCGTCAGCGGCGCGGAATTGAACCACTCCACGGCGCCGTCGAGCGGCGGGAGGGTGCCCTCAACCGGCAGGTTGCTTTTGAATGCTCGCGGCGCATCATTGGCGGCGGGCGCCACGCGGTTAATCGCCGCTGCGCCGGCCGCTCCGACGGAGTTGCCGCTTAGGCGGTCCAGAAGCGACTGCTCGATGGTCGTTGTGCCCGCAAAGGACAGTCTAGCGAGAAGCCCTGTGTCGAGGCCGAGCGCAATCGCAGCAACGCCCGCAAGCACGGCGACGCCAAGGCCCTGTCGCAGCCGCTCGCCAAGCCCGAGCGATCGCTTCATCGCCGCGAACACTCTTCCTCCAGCGAGTACCGCAATCGCCAGCGAGGTTGCCGCGCCCGCGGCGTAGGCCGTGAGCAGGAGCGTCGTTCCGACATTGGCACCGTGGAGCGCGGCGCCGGTCAGGACCAGCCCCAGAATCGGACCCGCGCAGGGTGCCCAAAGAAGCCCGGTCGCAGCGCCGAGAAGCAGAGATGCTCCAACACCAGCCTCCTGCCCGGCCGCCCTTTGCGAGAGCCGGTTGCCAAGCGCGACTGCCGGACGGGTGACCATGGCCGCGATCCGAGTCGAAAGCAGAGTAACGCCGAAGACGGCGAGCAGTGCGATCGCCGCATGGCGGCCGAACTCATTCGCCCGCACGGCCCAGTCTCCGCCCAAGGCGGCGAGCGTTGCGACGCCCGCGAATGTCACGACCATGCCGAGAAGCATTGGAAGGACGCTTGTCGTGAATGGCTGGCCAGCCCGAGAAAAGACGAAGGGCAGGACAGGAAGGATGCAGGGGCTGACAATGGTCAGCGCACCCGCGATGTAGGTAATAATGAAAAGGATCATCGTCGTCCCTCTGCAGTGGACCAACGCGTTTTTGCTGCGTTGGTCGCGCTTGATGTGCGCGGCATGGGACCAGAGAGAGGTATCTCGCTTGTGTCCTCTCCCAAGGGAATCTGTATCAAAGTGCAGGAGGCCGGCTGGGCCTCCTGGCGTTGCCGTGTGTGCGGCGAACCGGTGCCGTCGGAGAACTACTGCAGAAGCTTGAGTAGTTCCCTCGCGGCAGAAGTGGACGAAGACGGGTTCTGGCCCGTGATCAACCGGCCGTCGACGACGGTGAAATCGGCCCAATCGCCAGCCTTTTCATAGCGGCCGCCGAGACGCTTCAACTCGTCCTCGACGAGGAAGGGCACGACCTCGGTCAATTGCACTGCTTCCTCCTCGGAATTGGTGAAGCCGGTGACGCGCTTTCCCTTGACGATGGGCTCTCCCTGATAGGTTACCTCGCGCAGGACAGCCGGGCCATGGCAGACGGCCGCGACCGGCTTGCCGGCGTTGTAGAACCCCTCGATCAGGGCAATCGAGTCCCGGTCGTTGGCGAGGTCCCACAGCGGACCGTGGCCGCCAGGATAGAAGACTGCGTCGAAGCTGTCCGCCGTGACGTCGGCGAGCCTTGCCGTATTCGCCAGTTCCTCCTGGGCTGCGGGATCATTCTTGAAGCGCTCCATCGCCGCGGTCTGGTTGCCCGGCTCGTCGCTCTTGGGATCGATGGGCGGCTGGCCGCCTTTGGGCGAGGCGAGTGTGACCTCTGCGCCGGCATCCTTGAATTCGTAATAGGGCGCCGCGAACTCCTCGAGCCAGAAGCCAGTTGGCTTGCCCGTATTGCCGAGTCGGTCATGCGAAGTCAGAACCATCAGGATTTTCATGGTCATTCTCCTTCGTTGAGGCGTTTCCAAAAAGCGGGATCGCCGGGGGATTCTCGAACGCAGCCTAATCTCGGGCCGCGGCCCTATATGACCGAGGCCTTCGGCGGATCGCCGGCCACTGCTGCCTTGTCGCCATATTTACCTGGTGCCGTTTTCGGGTGAATACTTGCTGTCCGGCAGTCACCATCCCGAAAGGCGGCAGAATAAATGGATCGCATCGATGCAATGAAGGTGTTCGTGACGGCCATCGACGAGGGCAGCCTCGCCGGAGCAGCTCGCCGGCTGAAGCGATCGCCGACCGCTGTCAGTCGAGCGGTGAGTTTACTGGAAGCCCATGTCGGCGTCGAGTTGCTGCACCGGACGACCCGCACGCTCAAGCTCAGCGAGGCCGGCCAACGATATGCGGCCGCCTGTCGGCGGGTGCTGATCGATCTCGAGGAGGCCGACATGCTCGCCGGCGGCGAACGCGCGGCTCCACGTGGCATGTTGACGATTTCGGCGCCGCCGATCCTCGGGGAAGAGGTACTTCGGCCCATCCTGGACGACTTCCTCGACCTCTACCCAACTGTATCGGCCCGGCTTCTCCTTCTCGATCGCTTCGTCAATCTGGTGGATGAAGGCGTCGATATTGCCCTGCGCATCGGGCACCTGGCGGATTCGTCACTCATCTCTACCCGGCTTGGTGGCGACGTCCGGCGCGTCGTGGTCGCCTCTCCTCGATACCTCGCCAGTCATCCCCGCATCGAAGAGCCGGCAGATCTTGCTAAACACCAGATCGTGGCCTTCACAAACTTTGGCCTCGATTCCTGGAGCTTCACGCCGGCGAAAGGCGCGTCCATTCCCCGGAGCGTTCAATTTACGCCGAGATGCATCGTCAACAGCGTGCGCGCTGCCGCCGCGTCGGCCGCTGCCGGGCGCGGTCTGACCAGGCTCTATTCGTACCACGTCTCAGAGTATGTGAAAGACGGGCGCCTCGAGATCGTGCTCGCCGATGCCGAGCATCCGCCCCTGCCGGCGCATATGCTCGCACCGCAGGGCCGCATGTCGGTGCCGAAAGTGCGCGCCTTCGTCGACTACGCCGCGCCGCGTCTGCGCTCCGAATTTGCGCGCTTGGCAGCCGAGGCCGGCACGCTCTATTGATTATACCGCTATTCGGTGGAGTGCCTGCCACAAACCGACAATTCTCTCAAAACCCGCATGGATTTAATTTCGATTGCACCACCGCCGAGGGCGGAGGACGGACGCGGAGAAGGCGGCCGCTGCAATCGAGAAAGGATCCATATCATGAGTACCGAACAGAAGGTCGTCATTATCACCGGCGCGTCGCAAGGCATCGGCGCCGGATTGGTTCGCGCTTACCGTGACCGGAATTACCGCGTTGTCGCCACTTCCCGGTCCATCAAGCCGAACGCCGACCCGGATATCCACACGGTGCCGGGCGACATCAGCATGCCGGAGACCGCCGAGCGGATCGTCCGCGAGGGGCTCGAGCGGTTCGGCCGCATCGACTCTCTGGTGAACAATGCCGGCGTCTTCTTGGCCAAACCGTTCATCGAAATGACCGAGCAAGACTATGACCACAATCTTGCAGTCAATGTGGCCGGCTTCTTCCACATCACTAAACGCGCCGCTGCCGAGATGCTGAAGCAGGGCTCGGGCCATATCGTCAGCATCACCACCAGCCTGGTCGATCAGCCGATGGTCGGCATGCCATCCGCGCTCGCCTCCCTGACCAAGGGTGGCCTGAACGCGGTGACCAAGTCACTGGCGATGGAGTTCTCGAAGAGCGGCGTTCGCGTGAACGCGGTCTCCCCTGGGATTATCAAGACGCCGTTGCATCCGGCCGAAACGCATTCGGCGCTCTCCGGACTGCACCCGGTCGGCCGAATGGGCGAAATTCGCGATATCGTCGACGCCGTCCTCTATCTCGAAACGGCCGGCTTCGTCACCGGCGAGATCCTCCACGTCGATGGCGGCCAGAACGCCGGTCGGTGGTGAAACTCTGACAAAGGAGACTGCAATGCCTATCGTAACTGTACAGGTTACCCGCGAAGGAACCGCTCCCGACCGCAATTCGGTCACGGCCGAGGAAAAGGCTGCGATCATCAAGGGGGTCAGCGAGCTTCTGCTCAACGTCCTGAACAAGCCGCTTGAATCGACCTTTGTGGTCATCGAGGAGGTCGATCTCGACAATTGGGGCTGGGGCGGGCTTCCGGCGGTGCAATATCGCCGACAGCGCGCCGCGGCGGCGAAGCTCTAACTCGCCAACCCTGCCGCCGGTCGCCTACAAACCGGCGGGCGGCATCGCTATATTGGGTTCCTTACAGGTGACAAAGCGCGGCATCCTCCGGCGATCGTAACGCCGGCAAAATCGCCAGTGGCCGCGCCATCGGTTCTCCCGGCTCGGTGGATCTGTTTACACGCGCATGCTATTTCGTTATTGCCTTGGACCGAAATCTCCCGCGGGTTCCTGATTTGCCCTGAGGAGAGGGGAAGTGAACCTTTCCATGCGCCTCGTTCTTCTCGGTCTCGCCTGGACGATGGTCGGTCTCGGAATCGCCGGCATTTTTCTGCCGATGCTGCCGACGACACCGTTTCTGCTTCTCGCCGCATGGCTGTTTTCCCGCTGCTCGCCGCGTCTCGAACGATGGCTGATCGACCACCCGCTATTCGGACGTCCGCTGTGGGACTGGCGCCAGCATGGTGCGATATCCCGGCGCGCCAAGCGATGGGCGATATCGCTCATAGGTCTTGGTTTCGCGTTCTTCTGGCTCCGGCTGGAGCCGTCGGCGCCAATGGCAACTGCGGTGGCGGCGATCATGCTCGGCACCGGCGCCTTCATCGTCTCTCAACCTGAACCACCCAAGTAGGGCGATCTTGCGAAGGCCGACGAGCATCAAGACAGGTCTGCCAGGGTGCCGGCGCCAGGCGTGATCGGAGCAGCACAAGCCGGCGGCTTGCGATTGACCCAAGGCTTTGCCTTTTCAAGCTGTCCAGCCAATCGAAACAGGGTCGCCTCGCCAGCAAAACGCCCGACGAAATGCATGCCGATGGGAAGACCGCTCGCTGACCAGAATAGCGGCACTGACATGGCGGGCTGGCCGGTCACGTTGAAGACGGGAGTCCAAGGGATGAAGCTGAACGTCTCCGCGGCGAGGCGTCCGGCGATGCCCAGCTTTTTCAAAAGCCACCCGGCACTCACGCGTCCGATCGCGCGGATGATCCGCTTTTCGCTTGCGGTCGGCTGAAACGCTCCTGTCGGGGGAGGGACACGGGAGAGCACCGGTGTCATCAGCACGTCGTAGTTCGCAAAGAATGCCGACACGCCTCTGGCCGCGAGCTTCAGATAGCGCAGCGCGGCCGCGAGTTCGCTTGCCGATGACGCCTGTCCGAGCAGCCCCATGCCGAATGTCGATGCGTCGAAGTCCCCGGCGCGGATCGGGACACCCGCAGTCCTGGCCGCTTCCTCGATATCGACCCGCATTTCCGCAGCCAGCACCGTCAGGAATGACAGCGAGAACGCCTCGGCCTCGATCGGCGGCGCTGCCTCGACCACGTCGTGCCCCAGTTCCTCCAATAACCTTGCAGCATCGGAAAAGGCCGAAAGGACCTCAACTTCGACTTTTCCGCCGAGCATAGGGGCCGCCGATACCGCTATTCGCAGTTTCTCCGGCGGCCGTCCGACCGCTTCGAGAAAGGACCCTGGAAAGGACGGTAGATAATGGGGCGCGCCGACATCCGCGCCCTGGGTGAGGTCGAGCAATGCGGCAGAATCGCGCACGGAGCGGGTAAGAACATGCTCTACGGCGAAGCCCGCCCAGGGCTCGCCGGTAAACGGTCCGGCGGGGGTGCGGCCGCGTGTCGGCTTCATGCCGAAGAGCCCGCAAGCGGACGCAGGAATGCGGATGGAGCCGCCGCCATCGCCCGCCGAGGCAATCGGCACCATGCGCGCCGCGACCGCCGCGGCCGAACCGCCGCTGGAACCACCGGGCGTCCGGGCGATATCCCAAGGGTTAAGCGTCGGTCCGAAGCTTTCGGGTTCGGTATAGGGCGTCAGCCCGAACTCGGGAGTGTTGGTCTTCCCCAGGATGATCAGTCCGGCCTTTTTCCACCGCCTGACGAGCTCGGAGTCCCCCGCCGCTGGCCGCTTCGCCAAAAGACGATTGCCGCTCGAGGTCGGAACGCCGGCCACCGTCGCGAGCAAGTCTTTCAAGAGAAAGGGAACGCCTGCAAATGGAGCGCCGACATCGGCTTCAAGCGCCGCCTGTCTCGCGTCATCGAACATGGTCACGATGACCGCATTCAGCGCCGGGTTCCGCTCCACGATCCTCGATATAGCCGTTTCGACGAGTTCCAGCGGTGACGTCAAACGCGCCCGTACCAGCTCTGTCAGCCCCAGACCGTCAAGATCGTCGTACTCCGTGATCAACGGCAAACCTCCGAGCCCCGGAAGCCGTCTTCTCCGGTGCGAGAGGCAATAATGCAATCAACGGGACGATCGCGCTATGGTACTTCTCCGCGTGCGACGGAACAACTGCGTAGGCGCCGTGTCGAACCCATCTTTTATTCCACCGCCTTGCCGACGGTGTCAGCCACGTATGCACCGCGCTCACCCATCGGCAATGGTTCTCCGGTCGTGGAATCGATGGCCGTCTGGTGTTCGAGTTCGGCGTTGAGAAGCGCACCTATGATGAGGATCATCACCGAGATCCACGCCCACATCATGAGACCGGCGACCGCGCCGAGCGCACCGTAGGTGGCGTTGTAGTTGGCGAAATGCTCAAGATAGAGGGAAAACAGCCACGAAGCTGCGAGCCACAACAATGCGCTGAAGACGGCGCCCCAGTTCAGCCACCGCAATTTCGCGCGCTCCCGGCTCGGTCCAAACCGATAGATGAGCACCGTGCCAAGGGTCGCAAGGAACAGGATTGCCGGCCACCTCGCCACCCTGGTCAGGACCTCGATCCAACGATCCAGCCACAGATAGGCCAGCACAGCCGGAATGACGCCGAGCGCCACGATCAGGGCGACTGCAAACAGCAGCGCCGCAAAAGTGAAGGCAAGGCACAGCAGCGTTCTCGACACGATCCCCCGCTTCTCCTCTTCCCCATAGGCAACGTTCATCGCGTCGAAGAGCGCGGAAATACCGTTGGCCGCGCTCCACAGCGAGACCAGCAAACTCACGAAGAAGCCGATACTAAGCGCGGAAGCCTTCTGAGTTGTCAGCGCAGTCAGTTGGTCCATGATCAGCTTGTAGGATTCGGGCGGCAGCAGCGCGCCCACGGTCCCCATATGTGTCCCGATCTCGGAGGGGTCCGCGACAATTCCGTAGACGGAGACCAGCGCAGCCAGCGCGGGAAATAGCGCCAGGAGAAGATAAAAGCTTACCCCTGCCGCAATGAGCGGCACCCGCTCCTCGGAGATTTCGGCGATTATTCGCCAGAAAACATCCCGCATGCCCTTCGCCGGTATTTCTCCCGGCGTGGTGGCATCTCGCCCTCTTCCCGGCTCTGCGGCTTTCAGCCTTTCCGCAGAATCGGCCTCGTTCGCGCTCATGTTCTGCGTCCGGGGACGTCTCTGTCCCTTGAGCAAGCGCCCGCCTTCAGCGCGGGCGCATAACCAACGCCGCGAAATTCCAGTTGTTCCGGCACCGCTCGATAAGTGCTACGCAAACAGCTCGGCCAACCGGGACGGCTAGAGCGAGATACGCTCACTTGCGTTCGCGCCGCCGCTCCATCCATTCGTATCTGCCGCATTTGTGCTACGTCGGGTGATGCCACCTGACTGCAAAATGCTCTAGCCGGCGGTCTCGCCTGCCGGCGTTTTGCCCTTCTTCTCGTTGCGCCTGCCTCTGCGCGCGGGAGTACGGCGGCCGATCTTCGGATGTCCGAGTTTCAATGGCCGGGGAGCCTCGTCGGAGAGAGCCTCCCGAACCGCCTCGACCATTGCAGAGGCGAGGAAATCCGCCTGCAGCTCGTCCGGGAGGCGAGCGCCCGCCTCGATTCCCGGCTGACGGCTCTCCTGCCAAAGCACGACACCGATCCGCGCCTGAGGAGCGACACGCTTGAGCCGGCGCACGATGAACTTCGCGTGTCGGGTGGAGTCTCTATCGAGAAAGGCTACGACTATTGCGTTGCGTCCTTCGACCGCCAGACTTCTGATGTTGCCCGGTTTCAGTGCCTCGTGACCGGCGGACGCGACCTCCGCGCCCTGGATCCAGATGATCTGGGACAGCATGGTCGCGGTCACGTCGTCGAGCTCGGATCGCCCTCCAATGCAAAGGACGGATCTCCCCTCTCCAAGCGGCAGATCATATCCATCGGCCTCGTCTCGATCCGCTGCTTCGGCGGCCGGATCCTCCTCTTCCCCTTCCTCCTCGCCGGCGATTTCCTCGAGATTGGCGACGAGCGTGCCCGCGCTCTCCGCAAGCTGGACCGCCTGGGTATCGGTCAGAGCGCCCCTTGCGCGGTCCCTTTCTGCGAGGAGCAGGGCGGGGATCGCAACCGTGTCATAGAACTCGACGAGGTATTTCTCCTCGAGCATCTCCTCCGCAATGTCCGTCGCCTCTTCCGGATCGCCGGCGAGCAGACGCTGGTAAAGGCGCTCCTTCGGGTCGAGAACCGGCTCGTTGCCCAACAGGATCTCCAGGAACTCGAACTGCGGCACATGACGGCCGAGAACGACGAGGCAAACGGTGAGCGGCGTCGACATCACCAAGCCGGCCGGTCCCCATAGCCAGGTCCAGAAAATCGCCGAAACGATGATCGCAAGCGGCGACAGGCCGGTGCGCGAACCGTAGAGCAAAGGCTCGACGACATTGTTGCTGAGAAGCTCGAGGACAATGAACAGCGCCCCCGTCCAAACCAGCAGGCTCCAACCCGGAGCCGCGGCAAAGGCTAGGAACAGGGGCAGAGCCGCTGCGATGACCGGACCGATATAGGGAACGAAGCGGAGCACGATGGCGAGCATCCCCCAGAGGGTCGCATAGGGTATTCCGAGCAGCCAGAGGCCGATCGCAAGCGGAACACCGTAGGTGATATTCACCACGAGTTGCATGAGCAGATATCGCCCGACCCGAACGCCCGCATCCTGCAGGGCTTCGGTGGTGCGGTGCATGTCACCGTAACCGACCAGCCGGATGAAGCGGTCGCGCAACTCCTCCCTTTCGAAAAGCATGAAGATGACGACCACGATGACGAGACCCGTCGTCGCCAAAGGACCGAGCAGCGGATTGACGATGTTCTTCAGGGTCTCGATCGGTCGCTCGGGAGAAAATATCTCAACGAGAACGGGTCGCCGCTCCGGCTCCGGTTCCGGTGAGACGCGCGCTTCGGGCTTGGGTCGGCTGATTTCCGCGCCAATCCTCTCGACGACGCGGCTGAGGCGTTCGAGCACTTGGTTTTCCGAACCCGCCTCCTTCAACGTCCTGACCTTCTCGACGATGTTGTACTGATAGGTCGGGAGATTTTGCGCCACCTCGCTGATCTGCATGGCGACAATGACGCTGAAGGCGGAGAGGAACAGAAAGGCCATCGTTACGGTACCGATGACGGCAACCGAGCGGGGACAGCCCGCCCTGCGCAGTCTCGAAACCACCGGCGCGAGTGCGAACGTGAGCAGAATGGCAAGCGCGAGCGGCAGGAAGACCTCGTGGGCGAAATAGAGAACAGCGACCGTGAGGGCCGTTGCTGCGAGCGTCGGAAGCCTCGAAGGCTGCGCTCTCGCCGCCGGCGCGAGCGAGATTTGCGGCAAACCGCTGGTGGATACGCCCCGATTGTCGTTAGCTTTCCGCGCAAACCTCAGCATCGTAGCCCCACGCCGCAAACGTCTCGGTCCAGTCCAGCGCCGCTCCGCGGCACCTCGGCCAAGATGATTGCAGCCGCCCGTCAAGCCTCCTCCACTACCAGAGATCGGGGTGAGCCGAATATCGGAAGAGTCTTGATAAGCAAGTAGGGCAGTGCGCGAAGGAGCCTAGGGGCTACAGGCGCGAGCGCATGACTACACGTTGCATCGGAGCACGAGCGCTAACCCGCGAAAGTATGGGCCACGATCGATTCCGGCTTCATCTCGATCGAGAAGCCCGGTATCGACGGCGGCATATAGGCGGCGTTCTCGATGCGGCACGGGTCGAGGAAGTGTTCGTGCAGATGGTCGACATATTCAATGACCCTGCCCTCCCTGGTGCCCGAAACGGCGACATAGTCGATCATCGACAGGTGCTGGACATATTCGCAAAGGCCGACGCCGCCGGCATGCGGCCATACCGGCAGGCCGTATTTCGCGGCCATGAGGAGGACGGCAAGCACCTCGTTCAGTCCGCCCATGCGGCAACTGTCGATCTGCACGATATCGATCGCCCCGCCGGCGATCATCTGCTTGAAGATGATGCGGTTCTGGCACATCTCGCCGGTCGCCACCTTGACGGGGGCAATCGCCTCGCGGATGGCTTTGTGGCCCGCCACGTCATCGGGACTCGTCGGCTCCTCGATGAAGAAGGGCTTGTAGACGGAGAGTTCCTTCACCCAGTCGATCGCCTGGCCCACTTCCCAGACCTGGTTGGCGTCGATCATCAGGAAGCGATCGTCGCCGATCACCTCGCGCGCGATCCTCAGACGCCGCTTGTCGTCCTCGAGGTCGCGGCCGACCTTCATCTTGATGTGCTCGAAACCCTCATCCACCGCTTGCTTGCAGAGGCGGCGGAGCTTCGCGTCGTCATAGCCGAGCCAGCCGGCCGAGGTCGTGTAGCAGGCATAGCCCTCCTTCTCGAGGATGGCGATGCGCTCCGCTTTGCCCGCCTCGGCGCGTTTCAGGATGGCGAGCGCCTCCTCGGGCGTGATGGCATCGGTCAGGTAGCGGAAATCGACGATCGACAGGATCTCCTCCGGGCTCATCTCCGCAACGAGCCGCCAGACCGGCTTGCCGGCTTCCTTGGCGAGGAGATCCCATACGGCGTTGACGACCGCGCCCGTGGCAAGATGCATGGCGCCCTTGTCCGGGCCGATCCAGCGCAACTGGCTGTCGCCCGTGACATGCCGCCAGAAGCGGCCCGGATTTTCCCTCACCCAATCGAGATCCAGACCCACGACCAGATGCTTCATCGCCTCGATCGCGGCACAGCAGATGTCGTTGCCGCGGCCGATCGTGAAGGTCAGCCCGTGTCCATCGAGGCCCGCCTTGTCGGTGCCGAGGATGACATAGGCAGCCGAATAATCGGGATCGGGATTCATGGCGTCCGAACCGTCGAGGCTCGCCGATGTGGGAAAGCGCAGGTCGATGGAACGCAGGCTGGTGATCTTGGTCATGGGTCTTGGTTCTTCTTTGAATATTGGTCAGGCGTCGGCGCGAAAGGTCTGCTTCTGCGTGCCCAGCGCCTCAATGCCGAGCTCGACGACGTCGCCGGGCTTCAGATAGCGCGGCGGTTTCATGCCGAGCCCCACACCGGGCGGCGTTCCGGTCGAGATTATGTCACCGGCGTGAAGCGACATGAACTGGCTGAGGTAGGAAACGAGGTAGGCAACGCCAAAGACCATCGTCTTCGACGAGCCGTTCTGCATCATCTCGCCATTCACGGTCAGCCACATGCCAAGGTTCTGCGGGTCGGGCACTTCATCCTTCGTAACGAGCCAGGGACCGATCGGGCCGAACGTGTCGCAGGACTTGCCCTTGGTCCATTGACCTGAGCGCTCGGTCTGGAAGGCGCGCTCGGAGACGTCGTGCGCAACACAATATCCGGCGACATAGTCGAGCGCTTCCGCTTCGGTGACGTATTTCGCCGTCTTGCCGATGACGACGCCGAGTTCTACTTCCCAATCCGTCTTCTCCGAGCCGCGCGGAATGAGCACGTCGTCATTGGGTCCGCAGATGGCGGAGGTTGCCTTCATGAAGATCACGGGTTCCGGCGGCACGGCCAGGCCGGACTCGGCCGCATGGTCGGAATAGTTGAGGCCGATGCAGATGAACTTGCCCGTCCCGGCGACACAAGCGCCGATACGCGTGGCCTCCGGCACGACCGGCAGGCCGGCAATGTCGAGATCGGCTATCCTGGCGAGACCATCGGGAGAAATCGCCGCGCCACCGATATCGGCGACGTGGGCGGAGAGGTCCCGGATCTTGCCGTCCCTGTCGAGGATGGCCGGCTTTTCCTGGCCAAGCGGGCCGACGCGCATAAGCTTCATGAATCAAATCCTTCCAGTGGTTCAGATGGTCCAGCCGCCGTCGATGGCATAGGCCTGGCCGGTCGTATAGGTGGCGGTGGCGAGATGGAGGGCGAGATCGGCGATCTCCTCGGGTGTGCCGAGCCGCCCCATCGGTTGGCGGGCGACGAATGCGGCACGCGCCGTCTCGTAGTCGCCCTGCGCCTTCATGCGCTCCTGCAGGGACGGGCTCTCGACCGTGCCGGGGCAAATGGCGTTGCAGCGTATGCCCTTGCCGACATAATCGGCGGCGACGGATTTGGTGAGGCCGATCACTGCCGCCTTGGTCACCGCATAGGCGCAGCGGTTCGGCACGCCTTTGATGCTCGAGGCGACCGACGCCATGTTGATGATGGCGCCGCCTCCGCGCTCGATCATTCCGGGTAGCACCGCCCGTATCGTGCGGATCATCGCGCGGACATTGAGATCGAAGGCGAAGTCGAGATCCTTGTCGGACATTTCGAGGACGGAGCCGGCATGGACGAAACCGGCGCAGTTGAAAAGCACGTCGAAAGGCCCGGCCTCGGCGACCGTGACGGCGACCGCCTCGTCCTTCAAGACATCCAGGACACGGGTCTTGATGCCCGCTTCGCCGTCCAGCGTCTTCAGCGTATCGGGATTGATGTCGGTCGCGAGCACTTCGGCGCCGGCGCGGGAGAAGGCGAGTGCGCTCGCCCGGCCGATGCCCTGGCCGGCGGCAGTGACCAGCACCCGCTTGCTGTCTAGAGGCAGAGACATGGAACTCCTTTCCTAGTCGAATATTCAGGCGGCCTTTGGCCTGCGCTCGACGATGTGGATGTGGTCGGCCGCGGGCGGCCCGACGACGCGGCCGACGCCCTCCCGCTTCGGATCGTCTTTCTTCGAATGAATGGTGAGGCGTGTGCGAATCGTATCGCCGATGTAGATGCCTGCGCAAGCACATAGGATCGCGCCGGCTGCGGCTCCGGCCAGTAGTCTCGACGTCTTCTCCTCCCATAGGCTTCGTCAGCTCTCACCAATAAGAACTTCATTCATATGCAAACTGATAACGCCCGCATCGTCAAGGTCTAACGCTTGTCCGGCGTTCTGCTTGCGTATATGCAGATACTTATTCACCGCGAGAAAAGCCCTTGACCGACGAGGAAAATGACCGCTACCGCGCGCCGGCGCTCGACAAGGGCCTCGACATCCTCGAGCTCCTCGCAGGGGTTGAGGGGGGGCTGACGCAGGCGGAGATCGCCAAGCGCCTCGAACGCAGTCCGAACGAATTCTATCGGATGCTCGACCGGCTGGTGAAACGCGGCTACGTGACGAAGATCGACGGCGACCGCTTTTTCCTGACGCTGAAGCTCTTCGGGCTCGCCCAGCTGCACGCGCCGGTGAGGCGCCTCGTCTCCTTTGCCGTACCGCTGATGCGCGAACTCGCCGAGATCTCCCAGCAGGCCAATCAGCTCGTGGTCTTCGACCGCGGCAACCCGGTGGTCATCGCCCAACAGGAAGCGCCCGGCTACTGGGGAATTTCCATCCGGGTCGGTTCACGCATCGGCCTTTTCGACACCGGTTCGGGCCATGTGCTGCTGGCTTTCCGTTCGCCGGAGGAGCGCGAGCGGATGATCGCCGAGAATCTCGGCAGCTCTGGCGACGACCAGCGGGTGACGTCTGAATTCCTGGCGCGCCTCGACCTCATCCGCTCGCGCGGCTACGAGATAATGCCGAGCGCCCAGACCGCAGGGGTCATCAACCTTTCGGCGCCGGTTCTCGGAGCGGACGGAAAGGCGATCGCCGCATTGACCGTGCCCTACATCACCCTCATCAATACGTCGGCTCCGGATATTTCCTCGACCATCCAGCTCATCGTCGACACGACGCGAAAATTGTCCGAGATGGCTGGGGCGGGCTTCAAGAGCGAGGCGTGACGGGCGCCTGATTCGTATTTGAACAGTCCATTTTCATGTGGCAGTGTTCCAGTCTTCGTGGAGAGAACCCATATGATCATCGACACCCACCTGCATCTCATCTATCGGCAGCGGCTTTCCTATCCATGGCTCGCCGACGTGCCGCCGCTCAACGCGGAGTTCACCTACGAGACCTATGCGCGGGAAGCTCGCCGGCTGGGCATCTCGGCGGCGTTGCACATGGAAGTCGATGTGGCCGAGGCTGAGATCGACGCCGAAACCGGGATGGTCCAAGAATTGGCAAAAGCGCCGGGAAGCCTGCTGGTCGGCGCTATCGCCGCCTGCCGGCCGGAATCGCCCGACTTTCCCGCCTATCTGGACCGCGTGAGGGCCAATCCTTTCGTGCGCGGCTTCCGCCGCGTTCTGCATGTGATGCCGGACGAGCTTTCCGAGGGACCGCTCTTCCGCGAGAACATCCGCCGCCTCGGCGGCACCGGCCTCAACTTCGATCTCTGCGTGCTGCCGCACCAGATCGAGAAGGCGATCGCACTTGCCGATCTCGCCCCCGACGTCTCCTTCGTGCTCGACCACTGCGGTGTGCCGGACATCAAGAGCGGCAGCTATGATGCCTGGAACGGGCCGGTGGCCGAAATAGCGCGCCGGCCGAACGTGACCGTGAAGCTCTCTGGGCTCCCAGCCTACGGCGCGGAAAACTGGACGCTCGAGGATATGAAACCCTATTTCGCTCACGTCGTCGAAAGTTTCGGCTTCTCCCGCATGATCTGGGGCAGCGACTGGCCGGTTTGCACGCTCGGCGGCGGGCTTTCGACGTGGGTCGGAGCCACACAGGCGCTGCTCTCCGGCGTCAGCCTCGAAGACAGGACGCGCGTACTTGCCGGCAATGCCCGCCGTCTCTGGAAGCTTGCCTGAGCGAAGCGATTTTTTCAGTCGGCGAAGCTTGCCATGAACTCCGCGTTCAGCGTCTTGACGGCGGCCGCGGCCGGAATCCGACGCCGGCTCATGTCGGCCGCCGAGCGGCGCTCCTGCTTTTCCTGCATTCACACCCTCCCAGCGCCGTCCGGTCGCGACAAGGTGACTTGATTGGCTGGAAGGCCGTGCGCGCGCGCGCCAGCGATAAATCGGAACAGAGGAGCTTGCCGGTGGTTAAGGGGCGGTCCCAACAGATGAGGAGAGTTCGAAATGAGCAAGACGGACAGCGAGGAAGTCGAAGCCAAGTCGCGCAAGCAGGCCGAGAGGACAAGCGGCGGCGGCCATCTGGGCGGCACCTATTACGGCCAGGAGCCGGACGCGAAGACGGCCACGACCGTGAAAAAGAAGAAGGGCGACAAGACGCAGCCGAATGACGGGCGGAACTAGCGCGGGTCGCCGAAAGATATGCACGCAGACCTACAGCGCCGCGCGTCCAATCGGACGCGCAAAGGTCGCCGTAGCACTTTGAGTTGCTGCATGATTTTGTCCTTAAATCGATTCCGATTTAAGGAATCATGCAGTACAGCGCCTCGCATCGAGCGCTTTCAACTTCCTTCAAGGGCGTCGCGGGTCGCCGCTTGCGGCAGCACTCAGAATTGCGTCGATCAAGCGGTGAACCTTCAGCGCTTCGCGGCCGTTGACCCGCGGCTCGCGGTCATCCTCGACAGCGCCAAAGAAATCGGTAAGCACAGCGCGGTGATGGTGGTGCGGGAACGCCATGGGATCGGCGCCGGCACCGCCGGCCGCCTCGTCTTCGATCGATAATTCCGTTCCGTCGTGGAAGGAGGCGACAAGGCTTCGCCCGCCGAGGCGTGCCATTCCGCGTGTGCCGATGATGTCGATCTCGTCCGGATGGCCGGGATAGGCACAGGTGGTCGCGCTTACAGTGCCAATCGCTCCGCCTGGGAAGCGGATCGCCGCCATCGCCAGATCCTCTGTCTCCATGCGGTGCACCTTGCTGGTCGTCGCATAGGCTCTGACCTCGTCCGGAAGGCCGGCAAGCGAAATCAGCAGGTCAAGCGTGTGAATGGCCTGGGTGAGAAGCACGCCGCCGCCATCGCGCGCCCGCGTGCCGCGTCCCGGCTGATCGTAATAGTTTTGCGGCCGCCAATTATGGAGGCGGGCCGAGGCACTGACGATCTCGCCGAGGCGCCCTTCACTGATCAGCCCGGCAAGTGCCTCGCTGACCGGACGAAAACGGTGCTGAAGCACGATGCCGAGTTTCACGCCGGCACGCTCCGCCACCTCGACGAGCGCCTCGGCCCGCTCCTGAGTGATCTCCAGCGGTTTTTCGAGAAGCACATGCTTGCCCGCTTCGGCTGCCCGGCGTGTGAGATCGAGATGCGTGTTGGGCGGCGTCAGCACCATGACGACGGCGATCGACGGATCATCGAAAATCGTTTCGGCGGTGTCACAAACCGCGAAGCCGTAGGTCTCGGAAAACGTCTTCCGCCTCGCTGGCGTGGGGCTGTAGGCGGCAGCGACCGCGACCCTGTCCTTGAGGTCAAGCAGGCTTTTGGCATGCGGCGCTGCGGCCATGCCGAGCCCGATCACGCCGATGCGCAATTTTGCCATCGCCTTCCCCTCAGTCAAAAATCCTGCGCGTGCACATGATTTTCCTCCCCACTCCCAAGCTCTGTCTATACCCAGGAACGATGCCGGGCAATAAATTCATCATACAACTTCATCAATTTTGTATGTTGACATTATATTTTACAGGTTTTAGCCATAACGGACCTGTTGGAGGAGCGGGCTAGAATGGCGGGGCTGATCGATCCAGATCTTCTGTTTCCGGGGGACGAGCGCACACGGGCGCTTGCTCGCAGCCTCTATGCCGAGGTGCACGCGCTGCCGATCGTGAGCCCGCATGGGCACACCGATCCACGCTGGTATGCGCTTGACGAGCCGTTCCCGGATCCCGCGCAACTGCTGATCGTGCCGGATCACTATGTGTTCCGCATGCTGTTCAGCCAGGGCGTGAGGCTGGAAGACCTCGGTGTTCCGACGCTCGACGGCTCGCCGGTCGAAAAAGATGGCCGCGCGATCTGGCGGCGTTTCTCAGAGAACTATTATCTGTTTCGCGGGACGCCGACACGGCTCTGGTTCGACTATACGCTTTCCAATCTCTTCGGCATCGACGAGCTTCCGTCGGCCGCCAATTCCGACCGGCTCTACGACCGCATCGCCGAATGCCTGGCGAGCCCGGCCTATCGCCCTCGCGCGCTTTATGAACGCTTCAACATAGAAGTGATCTCCACGACCGACAGCGCACTGGATCCATTGGCCTGGCACGCAAAGATCCGCGAAAGCGGCTGGAAGGGACGGGTTGTCCCGGCCTATCGGCCGGATGCGGTCGTCGATCCGGATTTCGAGGGCTTTTCAGCCAATCTCGACAAACTCGGCGAGATCACCGGCGCCGATACCGGGACGTGGAAAGGCTACCTCGATGCGCATCGCGCCCGGCGCGGCTATTTTAAGGAATCCGGAGCGACCTCCACGGATCACGGCCATGCCACGGCGGAGACGGCCAATCTTTCGGAAGCAGAGGCCGCGGCCCTCTTCGGCAAGGTGCGCTCCGGCAAGGCGGATGCGGACGAGCGGCGGCTGTTCCGCGCTCAGATGCTGACCGAAATGGCGAAGATGAGCCTCGATGACGGGCTCGTCGTCCAGATTCATCCAGGCTCCTTCCGCAATCATTCGCCTGCCATCATGGCAAAGTTCGGCCGCGACAAGGGCTTCGACATTCCGACGCGCACGGATTACGTGACGGCGCTGAAGCCGCTGCTCGATGCCGTCGGGGTCGAGCCCGACCTAACCGTCATTCTCTTCACCCTCGACGAAACGAGCTATGCGCGCGAGCTGGCGCCGCTCGCCGGCGTCTATCCGGCATTGAGGCTCGGCCCCGCCTGGTGGTTCCACGACAGTCCGGAAGGCATGCGCCGCTTCCGCGAGATGACTACCGAGACGGCCGGTTTCTACAACACCGTCGGCTTCAACGACGACACCAGGGCGTTCCCGTCGATCCCCGCGCGCCACGACATCGCCCGCCGGGTCGACTGTGCCTTTCTCGCGCGACTTGTCGCGGAACAACGCCTCAGGGAGGAAGAGGCGTACGAGCTCGCTCGAGACCTTGCCTATGGCCTCGCAAAGAAGGCCTACCGGCTCTGATACATCAATCGTGCGAAACGGGAGGAAAGCATGAAAATTCTAGCCAAACTGGCGGCAGGTCTGTTGGTTGCCGCTTCATTCATGGCCACGGTGGCCAATGCCCAGACGGTGCTGCGCTCGTCCGACACGCATCCGGACGGCTATCCGACCGTCGAGGCGGTCAAGTATTTCGGTGAGCTGGTCAAGGAGCGTACCAGCGGCCGCTATGCCGTCGAGGTCTATCATTCCGCGCAGCTCGGTGAGGAGAAGGACACCATCGAGCAGGTGCGCTCCGGCGTCATCGAGCTGAACCGCGTTTCAATGGCACCCTTCAACGGCACGGTGAAGGAATCGATCGTTCCGGCGCTGCCCTATCTCTTCCGTTCGGAAGACCACATGCACAAGGTGATGGACGGCGCGATCGGCGACCAGATCAAGAAGGCCTTCGAAGGCGCCGGGCTGGTCGTGCTTGCCTACTACGACGCCGGCTCGCGTTCCTTCTACAACAAGCAGAAGCCGATCACTTCGGTCGCCGACATGAAAGGCCTCAAGTTCCGCGTCATCCAGTCCGACATCTTCGTCGACATGGTGGCCGCACTCGGGGCCAATGCCACGCCGATGCCCTACGGCGAAGTCTATTCGGCGATCGAGACGGGCGTCATCGACGGCGCGGAGAACAACTTCCCGAGCTACGATACCGCCAAGCATTTCGAGGTGGCCAAGAACTACTCGCTCGACGAGCACACCATTCTTCCGGAAGTGTTCGTGATGAACAAGGCCGCCTTCGATAAGCTGACCCCGGAAGACCAGGAGATCTTCAGGCAGGCAGCCAAGGACAGCGTCGCCAAGCAGCGCGAGCTCTGGACGGCCAAGGTCAACGAGTCGCGCGCGAAGGTCGAGGCGGCCGGCGCGAAGATCACCACGCCCGAGAAACAGGGTTTCATCGACGCGATGAAGCCGGTCTACGAAAAGCATGTCACGGACCGGGTCCTCAAAAAGATGGTCGAGGACGTCCAGGCGGTTCAGTGACAAGACCGACGGGCAGGCTGAACCCTGCCCGTCCCTTCGAAGGAATGAAGCCGTGTCTAACGGATTGGCAAAAACTGGCCGCGCACTGTCCTGGCTGAGCACGCTCTCGCTCTGGCTCGCGGGCGCCGGCCTCGTCGTGATGACGGCCATCGTCGCCTGGCAGGTGTTCTGCCGCTACGTGTTGAACGACTCGCCGAGCTGGACCGAGCCCGGCGCCGTCATGCTGATGAGCTGGTTCATCTTTCTCGGCGCCGCGGTCGGCGTGCGCGAAAACTACCATCTCGGATTCGACGTGCTTCTCTATGTGGTGCCGAAAGGCGGCAAGAAGTGGCTGCGCATGATCTCCGATCTGGTCGCCCTCGCCTTCGGCATCGGCATGATCTGGTACGGGATCGAGCTCGTCCGCCTCACCTCAGACACGATTCTGCCATCGCTGCAGATCTCCGGCGGCTGGAGCTACGTGCCGCTGGTCGCAGGTGGCGTCCTCATCAGTCTGTTTGCCCTGGAGCGCATCGTCCTGCGCCTTGCCGGCGAGCCGATCGACGACCTGCTCGACGAAATGCCGCCGGCTGAAGTTGCCGCCGAACTCGACACCGCGAACGTCAAGGCGTGACCAGATGGATATGATGATCCTCTTCGGCGTATTCACACTGCTGATGCTGATCGGCACGCCGATCGCCTTCTGCCTCGGCGTCGCGTCTTTCGCCACCGTGCTCTATCTCGGGCTGCCGCCGCTCGTCATTTTCCAACGGCTGAATTCCGGCATGAGCGTGTTTTCGCTGCTCGCCATTCCCTTCTTCATCTACGCCGGAGACCTGATGGTGCGCGGCGGCATCGCCCAGAAGATCGTCGCCTTCGCCGCCTCGCTGGTCGGGCATATCCGCGGCGGTCTGGGGCAAGTCAACATCGTCACCGCGACACTGTTCGGCGGCATTTCCGGCTCCGCAGTCGCGGAGGCCGCTGCGGTCGGCGGACTCATGATCCCGCAGATGAAGGAGCGCGGCTACGGCGCCGATTATGCCGTCAACGTCACCTCCATGGCGGCGTTGATCGCGCTGATGTTGCCGCCTTCGCACAACATGATCATCTATTCGATCTCGGCAGGGGGAAAGATCTCGATCGCGGATCTCTTCACCGCCGGCATCGTCCCCGGCCTGCTCTATGCGGCGGCGCTGATGGTCACCGCCTATTTCGTCGCGCGCAGCCGCGGCTATCCCACCGAGTCCTTCCCCGGCTTCGCCAGGGTCGGCCGCTTCCTGCTGATCTCGACCCCCGGCCTGCTGCTCATCGGCATCATCTTCGGCGGCGTTCGGTCGGGCGTGTTTACTGCGACCGAGAGCTCCTGCATCGCCGTCCTCTACGCCCTCGCGGTGACGGTCTTCGTCTACCGGCAGATGAGCTGGCAGGATTTCGTCCACGCCACCTTCGGCGCGGTGCGCACGACAGCCATGGTCCTGCTCATCATCGGCATGGCTGCCGCCTTCTCCTGGCTGATGGCGTTCCTCAAGGTGCCGGCGGCGCTGATCGACTGGATGAACACGATCTCCGAGAACCCGATCATCGTGCTCCTCCTGATCAACGTCCTGATGCTGTTCCTCGGCACCTTCATGGATATGGGGCCGACGATTATCATCTGCACCCCTATCTTCCTGCCGGTGGCGATGGCCTATGGTGTCGATCCGGTCCATTTCGGGGTCATCATGATCTTGAACTTCGGCATCGGCCTCAACACTCCTCCCGTCGGGGCCGTCCAATTCGTGGCCTGCGCGGTCGGAAGAATCTCCGTCTGGGAGGCGATGCGCAGCATCTGGCCCTTCTATCTGGCGGGGTTGATCGTTCTCGGGCTCGTCACCTATGTTCCGGCCCTTTCGCTCTGGCTACCGAGCGTATTCAAAGGGTGATGGCGTCATGGAATTCCTGGCCGAATTCAAGATCGAGCGCAAACCGAAGCTTTCCGAGCGCGTCGCAAGCGCGATCAGGCAGCAGGTTCTGAAGGGCGAAATTCCGCCCGGTGAGAAGCTGCCGACGGAGAGTCGGATGAGCGAGTTCTTCGGCGTCAGCCGCACCGTGGTCCGCGAGGCGATAGCCACTCTTGCCGCCGACGGCCTCGTCGAGGCGCGGCAGGGCGCAGGCGTCTTCGTCAAGGATCACCCGACGCTTGCCTTCGGCTCGATCAGCCTCGACGTCGGCAACAAGATCTCCCATGCCCTGAACGTGATCGAGGTGCGCATGGGGCTCGAGATCGAGAGTGCGGGTCTTGCGGCGCTTCGGCGCAACGCCGCCCAAGAGGCGCAGATCCAGGAGGCCTTTTTCGAATTCGACCGGCTGCTCGAGCGCGGCGAGGCGACCGGCAAGAGCGACTTCGCCTTCCACCGGGCGATCGCGGCCGCCACCAACAATCCCTATTACGTGGAGGTGCTCGACGCGCTCGGCACGCGGGCGATCCCCTGCGACATCGCCTCGCCCTGGGGTACCGACAGCGTGCTCTCGCGTGAATATCAGGAAAGCCTGCAGCGCGAGCATCTGGCAATCCTGAAGGCGATCTCCGCCAGCGACCCGGACGCTGCCCGTGCCGCCATGCGCGCGCACCTGACCGCCAGCCAGGAACGCTATCGCGCCCGGCTAAGCGGCCAGCAGGCCGAATGGGGCACCGACAGGCGCAGGGTCTGATCTTCTTTTCTTCAATCCGAGGACAGCCGATGACCGCAAGCCATATCGACTACACGATCCGCCATGCCGTCGACCCTACGGCGGCCGCGCGCATGGATACCGATGCGCTGCGTGCGAACTTCCACATCGGCGATCTGTTCCGGCCGGGCCGCATCGCGCTCACCTACAGCCATTACGACCGCATGATCGTCGGCGGCGCGATGCCGACCGACGCCCCTCTGCCGCTCGAGGCCATTCGTCCGACCGGCACGCCTCGCTTTCTCGACCGTCGCGAACTCATCGCCGTCAATATCGGTGGTGCGGGCCGCGTCGAGATCGGCACCGAGAGCTTCCGGCTCGAGTCGCGCGACATGATCTATGCGGGGATGGGAACGGAGGTTGCCTTCTCGTCCGAGGACCCGGCGGTCCCTGCCAAATTCTACCTGCTGAGTGCCCCCGCTCACCAGGCGCTGCCGAGCCGCCACATTCGCATCGGCGATGCCAAGCGCATCGACCTTGGCAGTGCAGCCACCTCGAACGAGCGCTCGATCTTCCAGTTCATCCACCCGGAAGGCGTGAAGACCTGCCAGCTCGTCGTCGGGATGACGCAGCTTGCCCCGGGCTCGGTCTGGAACACCATGCCCTGCCACGTGCACGACCGGCGCATGGAAGCCTATCTCTATTTCGACCTCGCCGACGGCGCTCGCGTTCTGCATCTGATGGGTGAGCCGACCGAAACGCGCCATATCGTCATGTCGAAAGAAGAGGCCGTGCTTTCGCCGCCGTGGTCCATCCATTCCGGCTGCGGAACCTCAAGCTACGCCTTCATCTGGGCCATGGCCGGGGACAATGTCGACTATACCGATGTGGAGATGGTGCCGATGGAGACGCTTCGATGAGCGTGCCGTCGGCCTTCAGCCTTGCCGGCCGCCGCATCGTCGTCACCGGTGCCAATACGGGAATCGGGCAGGGCGTTGCCGTCGCGATCGCCCGCGCCGGCGGCACGGTGATCGGCGTCGGCCGCTCCGCCATGGACGAGACCGATAAGAAAGTTGCCGAGGCTGGCGGAAGCTTCATTTCGGCCCGTGCCGATCTTTCGGACCGCCATGCGGCCCGCTCGCTCATTGACGAATTATGGAACGAGCAAGGTCCTCTGGACGGCCTCGTCAACAACGCCGGAATCATTCGCCGCGCCGACGCGGTGGATTTCACCGAAGCCGACTGGGACGACGTGATCGACGTCAACCTCAAATCCCTGTTCTTCCTCAGTCAAGGCTTTGGCCGCCGCGTGATTGCCGAGGAAAGACGGGGCAAGATCGTCAACATCGCTTCGCTGCTTTCCTTCCAGGGTGGTATACGCGTCGCCTCCTATACGGCGTCCAAGCACGGCGCTCTGGGCATTACCCGGCTTCTCGCCTGCGAATGGGCTGCCAGGGGCATCAACGTGAATGCGGTGGCGCCCGGCTATATCATCACCAACAATACCGAGGCGCTCCGCGCCGACGAGAAGCGAAGCGCCGCCATTCTCGAGCGAATTCCGGCGGGCCGCTGGGGCACGCCGGACGATATTGGCGACGCGGCGGTTTTCCTGCTCGCCGCGGCCTCGGACTACATGCATGGAGCCGTCATTCCGGTCGATGGCGGCTGGCTCGCGAGATGAGGAGACGATGATGGATGCGAAGCTTTTCGCCCGTGGCAATGAAGGTGAATGGGTCGATCTCGGACAGGGCAACCGGCGGCGGGTGATCCTGCATACAGACGAGCTGATGATGGTCGAATTCGCTTTCGAAAAAGACGGCATCGGCGCGCCGCACTCTCATCCGCACGTTCAGGCGAGTTACGTCGCGGAGGGCAAGTTCGAAGTCACTGTCGACGGTCATAGCGAAATTCTCTCGGCCGGCGACAGTTTCATCGCGCCCTCGAATGTGGTCCATGGCGTCAAGGCGCTGGAGGCAGGCCGCCTCATCGACAGCTTCACCCCGCACCGCGCCGATTTCTTGAAATAGGCGCCGAAGTGCGGCACCTCGTTGCCAGTGATGAACAGAGCATCTCTTCGCTGATCCGCCGTGCGCCGAACACCCAAACGCATTCGGGGCACGCTGTCTTCGGCGGCTGTTTTCATGCAGCGCTCCATGAGTCGTGCCGGGACGGGCCGGACACTTGCCTCTGCGGTACGGCTGCGGATGAGATGCTTGGCCGCATGGAGGCGCCTTCCTTTAGCCTAGCTACGTCCAGGCATCCTTATGCCGATCAAAATCTTCCTCCTCAGTATCTCCGGCGGCTTTGTCGGGACGACGGTCATATGGACGAACGGAGCGGCTTAAATCACCGCGATGACCCTGCCGGACGAGTCGAGGTGGCACCTGATTCGCGCCTGACGTATCTCGATGCCGCCTTGCCCCGCATAGTCTATGCGCACGGCGAGCGGGGCCGTAAGCGCGCCTCGGCGATTCCGGTGCAGAGGACCGGCGCTTGCCGCGCGCACACGCACGGCGCCAAAGGGTGACGCAGCCGACGCTATTGCCTGGCGGCAGACTCGAACTACGGCGCGTGCGGTACCCGAAATTGCTGCAGTTGGCGCCGGAAAACGTGAGGGATAGTCCCGACTGTCGTATTTGGCGCGCGTAGCTGACGGCCAAAGGTTGCGCGGCAGGACGACGGATGGTCGTGCGCCCTTTGAGGGAGCAATGCCGGCGGTCGTGCTGGCACCACCACCTACCAGTGAACCGGAGCCCGCGGCCGAACCTCGTAAAGCACCGCCGGGACCAGTGTGCGCTCCCGCTCCATTTGCTCCGCCTCCTCCGCCGCCGCGCGCGGAAGTCCGCGCCGAGGCGCCAGTCTTGCCGGCTCCCACACCGCCGACTTTGCCCCCGGCGCCAATGCCAGCATTCCTGCCGACCGAGGCCCCGGCTTTTGCTCCGCCCAATCCGCCGCCTCGCGCGGAAATCCCTACCGAGGCGCCATTCTTGCCAGCCCCCACACTGGCGCTGACCCCAATACCACCGGCTTTGGCACCGACGCTGAGGCCCAGAGCCGAAGTCGGCCCGATCGCAACTGCGATCAACAATGTGGTGGCAGCTAGATACGTGCGCATCCGTCCCTCATCTCTGGACAAAGCAAACCTCGAAAAATGCCTTTCCACCCTCCTTACCAGCGGCCAGGCGCCCGCGACCGCCTGGGCAGGAGCGCGTCGGGCAGCACAATCGTCACCGATCGAACGGCTGGCGTTGGCTTGCGGGCCTTCACCCTGCGAATCTCCCGCGACCCCGAATAACCGACCGATCGAGCACCTGTCCGTACAGTGGCCTTTGAACGTTCACTTGCGCGGTTGCCGGCGCGCGCCTTTGGTACATCCTCGGTATCCTCCATGCGGCGCTCAGTTCGGGCCTTGAGGCTTTGCTTTTTTTTGCGCGCCGCCGCCGGGTCGCGGCCATTCGCCCGATCGCTCTCGTCCTCCAACGCCGTACGCCGCGCCGCTAAGGCCCGGCTCAATTCCTCTTTTGCGAGGTCGCGTTCCCGCCGAGCGGTGTCGAGGTCGCGCGCGAGCGACCTTCCCTTCTCGAGTTCCAATGCGAGTGCTGCGCCAGCCCTCATTGCCGCAGCCTCTGCGACCTTTCGAGCTTGCACCGCGGCAGCCAGCTCTGCCGCGGCCAGCTTGGCCCGAGCCTCGGCGGCAGCGGTCGATTGGCGGGCTTCGGCGAGGTCGCGTTTGTAGGGCCCAAGCTTGAGCCGCTCCTCATCGAACGCCCGTTTCGCATCGGCCAGGGACACCTCCGCAGCGTGTCGTGCTCGCAGCGCAGCGGCCTTTGATCTCATCGCTCCAGCCGCTTTGGCCCTCAAATCTTCCATCTCGCGCAGAACTACTGTCAGGTCGCGGGCAAGGCCTTCGGCTCTTTGACGCTGCTCTTGCAGGGCTCGTTCACGTTCTGCCGTCGTCTCGGCAATTCTTCGCGCCTGCGCGCCTGCGTCGTCGGCAGCACGCCGCATAGCATCGAGGTCCCTTCTAGCCGCCGCCAGGTCCCGGCGGAGAATTTCCTCACGCTCACTACCGGCCATTTGCGCACTGTTCTTGATTGCGTCGAGATCCTCGCGCGCCGCGAGGAGTTCTTGCTCCAGTGCGGCGCTCTTGGCGCGTTCGCGGGCGGCTATCTCATCAGCCTCGTTGACCGCGGCTTCCGCAGCCTCCCTCGCTTGCACCGACGCGTTCGCTGCCTGCTCGAATTGAACGCTCATGGCCTTGAGATCGGCCCACGCAGCATTGAGCTCCTGCGTTAAGGTGGCGCTCAGTTGACGCTCCGCCGCGACACCCTGTTTGTACCGGAGCGCATCGTTTTGAGCGGCCTGACGCGCCGCACGCCCTTCTTGGCGAGCCGCTTCGAGCTCCATGCGGGCGGCCGCGAGGTCACGAAGCAAAGCTTCCACCCTGGACCGCTCGCGTTCCAGGGCTTGCGATAGCTCGGTCGCCGAAGGCTCTACCATGCGCGGTTGTTCCGCTGGCGGGCGCCGCTCGACATGCTTGGGCAATGACTGCTCTTCTGGTGCCGGCGTTGCTTGCTGGACAGCCTGGACGGGACTTTCCTCACTGCCGCTTCTGGCTTGCAAGCGGTCGGCTATCAGCTTCGCTGGTTCCCCCCCACGTAGACCCGCGGCTGGCAGGCGGCTGAGGTCGGGAATTTCGAGCGTCCCATCTGTCCCGATCATAAAAACGTCGTGAAGCGGCGCCGCCTCGGCTACGCCGCCAAACAACGCGTGCCATTCCGAGATGCGTATCTCCGCATCTTGCGGGGCAAATCTATCGTCCGTTGCCGACTGACTTATTGCGGGAGATCCAAGCAGCATAACGAGGCAGAATGGAATGAAGCAGAGGGTCGCACCAACCGACCTCTGGCGAGTGAGATACCACGGAACTGCCGTGGTTCGGCCGTCCCCACAGGGGAAAGCAGGGCTGTTGCACGTCGGACCGGACTTATGATCCCTGACGGATCCTCCGGCCAGCCGCGACTGCACGAAAGTTATGCGCGCACAGCGCTGATGATCCTCAAGCATACCGTTCAGTGTAGCACGGGGAGTTCGTAGCAGTGCGCTTCACAAAGGGTTAGGGGTATCCGCCAATTTGATTAATTCGTCCTCATTACCTGACCTGAGCCGACGTCGTGTTCGAGAGCCCGCAAAGAATGAGCGCATCGGCACCAGAACGTGCCCCGCAATAGGCGCTGACGTGCGCGGAAGCGACGATATCGTTCAAGCCGAACGCGGCGCTCCGCCCCCTATCAAACCCTAAGTAGCGTCTTGATTGCCCGGCGCTCGTCCATGGCGCGATAGCCTTCGGCGACGTCGGTCAGTGGCACCTCAAGATCGAAGACCCTGCCGGGGTTGATCTCCCGGTTCAGCACCAGTTCCATCAGATAGGGCAGGTAACGTCGTACCGGAGCGGGACCGCCCAACAGGTTTTTCTGGGCGAAGAACAGGTACTGGCCGTCCAGTTGCACCCCATGCGGCACCCCCACGAAGCCGATGTGACCGCCGGGTCGCGCGCAGTCGATCGCCTGCATCATCGATTCCTGCGTTCCCACGCATTCCAGCACCGACTCTGCGTCGACGCCGCCCGTCAGCTCCTTGATCCGGGCAACGCCTTCATCGCCGCAGCGGATATCACCTTTGCCGTGCAGAACAGTCGCAAGCATGTTTCAATTCCTTTCCATGGGATCAGGTGAGGTGCTCGATGCGAAGCGGAAACTTACCGCGCGTGAGCAAGGGTTCGATGCCGCCATCAAGGCGGCCAAGCCGGATGAGACCGCTCGAGTAACGATAGCCGGCGTAAAAGAACGCCAGATTGCCCCACGGAGCATAGTAGCAGAGGTCTCCCGGAGCTTCGTTGGCGAACGGCCCGCTGCCTTCCTCGGTGAGCTTTCGCGGCAGATAGGCGATCTTCTCGTTATTCGCATAGTCGTCGATCGTCAGATCGAGCGGAAGCATGGACGCGAAGTCGCGAGCTGATGGGTTGTCGTACAGCGTGGCGGTGAAGTCGTGACTGGCAAAGGCGATTCGTATCTTCATGTTCGTATCCTTCTGAGCCCATGCCAGACGCGGCATGACGGCCAGAGTGACAGCCGCCCCGACAAGGGCTCGGCGTGTGAACGCTGGCGATCGCTGCGTCATTTTGCATGCTCCCAATCGACCCAGGCGGCCGTGCCGGCCACGGCGGATCCAAGCAACAGCACGGCGGCGAAGGCGAACGAACTCCACCATCCTCCCCAATCGAACAGCAGGCCGCCGGCGGCCGCACCTATCGTGATAGCAAACTGGATGACGGCAACCTGGAGGCCGCCGCCGGCCTCCGCATCGTCACGCAGAACCCGGCTCAGCCAGGTTCCCCAACCGACCGGCGCCGCAGTTCCGAAAAAGCCCCACGCGATCAACAAGCCAGCGACCGAAAGCTTGGTGGAACCGAGCGCAATCAGCAGAAGGGCGATCGCGGCCATCACGAGCGGAATGAGAATCACGGCCAGGTAGAGGTGCGTCGAAAGCACCCGGCTGATGCTCCAGGTCCCCGCGACACCGGCCAGTCCCATCAGCAAAAGAACCACGGACAATGCGGTGACGGAATAGCCCGAGACCGACTCGAGGAACGGCCGAAGATAGGTGAACAGAGCAAACTGTCCCATGAACAGCAACAGGATCGCAGTCATGCCAAGAGCGACCTGTCGGCGTCCCAGAAGGCGAAAAACGTTGCCTCTTGCGCTGCGTCCGCGCGGCGGAAGGGATGGTATGTTCAACCATTGCCAGATGAGCGCAAGCAGCGCCAAAGGCACGACCAGAAAAAACGCGCCCCGCCACCCGACGTAATCACCCAGAAAGCTGCCAAGCGGTGCCGAGATCGTGGCGGCGATGGCGTTGCCGGCATTCAGCATAGCGAGCCCCTTCGGCACGTCTCTTTCCGGCAGAAGGCGAATGACGACGGCGGTGGACATCGACCAGAAGCCACCGATCGCGACACCGAGCAGCGCGCGCCCCGTCATCAGTGCAGCATGATTGGGCGCGAAGGTGACGATCAGACCGGAGACGATCAGCAGGAGCGAGAACGAGGACAGGACGATCTTGCGATCGATGTTCCGCGTGAGCCCGGCTATGGAGAGACTGGTCAGCACCGCGAACAGTCCCGAGATCGAGATCGCCTGTCCGGCCTGCCCCTCGCTCATGCCAAGGTCGCCGGCGATCGGCGTCAAGAGACTGACCGGCATGAACTCCGAAGCGATCAGGACCGCTACGCAAAGCGCCATGGACGCGACCGCCCCCCAAGCAGCAACGGGTTTGGTCAAAGTCTCATCGAATGTCGCCTGCACCATATATCTATCTTCCTTGAAGGCGAGGCCGGGAATTTGCCTCGCGCCTCCACGTATCAGACGCACATCGAGGGGATTAGTCGCCGCCATAATCCGCATGGATTTATCGATGTGGCGCATAAGTTCAGGGGTGAGGCCAGCATCTGAACTTATTTATCCGTGATCCGCATGTGCCGGCGCCGACAGGGAACGACACCGCCACCAAGCAGGTCAGTCCGACAGACCTACTGCGATCCGAGAAACTCGATGATCGTCCGCCGTTCTTCGGCATTGTTGTATCGCTGCGTCATCCGCGTGCCACGGACCATGGCAGTAGGATTGCTAAGGAAGGTCTCCAGCTGTTCGGGTGTCCAGGTGATCCCGGAGTCCCGAAGCGCAGCAGAGTACCTAAATCCCTCGACGGTGCCGGCTGCTCGACCGACCACGCCCTGCAGATTGGGGCCAACGCCGTTTCGTGGCGTTGTGATCTGATGGCAGGCACCGCAACGTTGCTGAAACAGCCTCTGACCCGGCGCGGCGTCCGCCTCCTGAGAGAAGGCAGGGGCCGCAAGCCCTGCCGAAAGAAGAGAGCCGAGAAGCGCTATAATCACGTATTTCAACCGTCGACTCCCTTGAGATCGAGTTTGGAGAGCGGCAGGCTGCGAACGCGCTTACCTGCCAGGACGGAGACGGCATTTGCGACCGCCGGGGGTACGCCCGGCAAGCCGGGTTCGCCGATGCCGCCCATCGGGGCACCGCTTTCCACGATCCGCACATGGACCCGCGGCATGCGATCCGGCGTCAGGATCGGATAGCCGTCATAGTTGCGGGCCTGCGGCGTGCCGTCGACATAGACGACCTCCTCGAGGAGAGCGGAGGAAAGGCCGAGGGAAACGGCCGAATTCACCTGGGCCTCGATGATCGCGGGATTGACGATGCTTCCCGGATCAATCGCCACCCAGACGTCATGGACGATGATCTCGCCTGACTGCAGGGACACTTCGGCAATCGTCGCGACCTCGCTGCCAAAGGGTGAGGCCATGGCCACGCCACGGGCGCGGCGCGTGCCGTCCTCAGCCGTGAACGGACCTCGCTGCCAGCCTCCGGAGAGTTCCGCGACGGCTTCCAGCAGCTTTCTATGCCGCGGGCTGTCGGCAAGCAGGCGACGCCGCAGTTCATAGGGATCCCGCTGACCCGCATCGGCCATCTCGTCGAAGAAGGTCTCATAGAAGAAGTCGTTCATAGAGTGGCCGACGGAGCGCCAGAAGCCGATGATCGCCGGATCGTCCACGTGAATCTGGCCGACACGCCGGTTGGGGATGGCGTAGACCTTGCCGGCGATGCCCTCGACGGCAGAACTGTCGACCTTGTCCGGCTGGCGACCGAACCAGCGGCCCGTAGGCCCCTCTCCGGCCGCGACGGCGGCGAGCGCTACCGGCATTCCGTTGCCGTCCAGTCCGGCGCGGAAGCGCACCGCAGCCATGGGCCTCAATGCGTCGCGCAGGAACTCCTCCTCGCGGCTCCAGATCAGTTTGATCGGGCGGCCAACAGCCTTGGCGAGCTGGATGGCCTGCGGGAAAGGATTGGCCGTCTGATAGAGGAAATGCCGCCCGAAGAAGCCGCCGAGCATCGGCGAATGGATGATGACCTTCTCAGGCGCGATCCCCGCCAGCTTCGCCGCCTCGGCTTGGAACATCTCGGGCGCCTGGTTGGGAATCCAGAGCTCGAGCGAACCGTCGTCGTTCCAACGTGCGAGCGCCGATGGCGGCTCGAGCTGTCCATGAACCAGATAAGGCGCGTCATAGGCCGCCTCCACCACGCGCGCGGCGCTTGTTAGCGCGCTCTGAACATCTCCCTCCGTTTCATAGGCAACGCCGTCGCCGCTCGCCGCCTTCAACTTCGCCATGTGCGCCTCTGTGGAGAAGTCGGTCGGCATGGCATGCGCTGTTCCGGCAGCATCGGTCCAGGTCACCTGCAGAGCTTCGACCGCCATGCGGGCGCGCCACCAGCTGTTGGCGACCACTGCAACGGCGCCCGGCAGCCTGTGAACGGAGTGGACGCCGGGCATTCCGCGCACGTCGGCTTCGTTCTGCAACGCACCCGGCTCGCCGCCGAGACGCGGGCTGTGCTGCACGGCCGCATGGAGCATGCCATCAACGTTCAGGTCGATCGCGTATCGGGCCTTGCCCATAGACTTGTCGCGCACATCGAGCCGTTCGACCGGCTTGCCGATCCAGCGGAAGTCGGCGCGATCACGCAGCACGACCTCGGTCGGGATGGGCAGCCCGGCGGCCGCATCCGCGACCTCACCGTATGGAATGGTTCGGCCGGAAGCGGCGTGCACCACGCGGCCGGGCTCGGTCGAAAGCTCAGATACGGGCACGCCAAGCTGTGCCGCGGCGGCCTGCAACAACATCTGACGCGCGGATGCCCCGAGCCGGCGCATTGTCTCATAGCTCATGCGGACCGACATGCTGCCGCCGGTAAATCGTCCGCCGCCGGTCAGGAGATAATCGGGACCGGGAGGTGCGCCCTCGACGACAAAATTGGCCGGATCGACGTCCAGTTCTTCCCCGACGATCTGCGCCATGGCGGTAAAGATGCCCTGGCCTCCCTCGATGAAAGCGCTGCGGAACAAGACAGTGCTGTCGGGCCGGATCTCCAGAAAAGCAGCAACACGCGTTCCGGGCGTGATGGTTGCGGCCGCCGCCTGGGCCCTGGCTCTCCCGGCCGGCAGAGTGACGCCGAGCACGAGCGCGCCGAGCGAGGCACCTAGAAAGCCGCGCCGCGACAGCTTGAACGGCTTGCCGTTCTCACTGGTCGTGATTTCAGAGGCAAGAGGTGTCATGTCGTTCATGGCATACCTTTCAATCAAGCCTGAGCAGCCCGCCGGACGGCAGCCGCGATCGCGTTGTAGGTGCCACAGCGACAGAGATTGATCATCGCTCCTGCGATGTCCTCATCGGTCGGTTGAGGGCTCTGCTTCAGGAGGGCCGTCGCTGTCATGACCTGGCCCGACTGGCAGTAGCCGCACTGCGGCACCTGACTAGAAACCCATGCCTCGACGACCTTCTGGCCTACCGGGTCTCCGGTGATGGCCTCGATGGTCATGATCTCGGAACCCGCGACGCTTTCGACCGGCGTGACGCAGGAGCGCGTCGCCTGCCCGTCGACGAGCACGGTGCAGGCGCCACAGTGCGCGAGTCCGCACCCGTATTTGGTGCCAGTCATCCCGAGTTCATCACGAAGAACCCAGAGCAACGGCGTATCCGGCTCGATGTCGACTTGGTGCTTCGTCCCATTGATGGTGAGTTCCATGGCGGTGTCCTAAATCCAGTTCGCGCGAAAACGGGTATCGAAACAGGGAGCGGACTGTTTCAGAGGGGGACGGTAGCAAAAGCGATTTCTATGGATTAGTGGCCTCATTTCTCTTAGATTTATCGATGAGAACCATAAATCGAAAAGCGAGTACCCGGCGATGGCCAAGGAAGACTTCAATGACCTGCTATGGTTCTTGGCCGTGGCGGAGGAACGGAGTTTCACGAAGGCGGCTGCAAAGCTCGGCGTAACCCAATCGACGCTCAGCCACACGATCAAGCGCCTGGAAACGCGCATGGGCCTCAGGCTGTTGGCCCGGACCACCCGCAGCGTTGCATTGACGGAAGCTGGCGAGCGCTTGCTTCAATCGCTAGCGCCTCGGGTATCCGCCATACGCGATGACCTCGCGGCACTCACGGCCCTTCGTGACAAGCCGTCCGGCACGGTTAGGATCACGCTGTCTGATCACGCTCTAGGGCGCATCGTCTGGCCCAAACTGGAGCCGATCCTTTCGCAGTATCCCGACATCAAGCTTGAACTTAGCGCGGACAACGGTTTGCGGAATATCGTGGAAGACGGGTTCGACGCAGGCATCCGCCTCGGCGAGAGCATCGAGAAGGACATGATCGCGGTCCGAATCGGACCCGACTGGCGCCTTCTGGCAGTCGCCTCGCCACAATATCTGGCAAATCGCCCGCTACCGCAGCATCCCCAGGAACTGATCCAGCACAACTGCATCAACCAGCGCCAGACAACAGGCGGAGGGCTTTATGTCTGGGAATTCGAGAAGGACGGGCAAGAGCTGCGCGTCAGGGTCGACGGACAATTAACCTTCAACAGCTCCTACTCCATTGTCGACGCCGCCGTGAAGGGTCACGGCATAGGCTATGTGCCGGATGACCTTGTGAAGGAACACATTACGGCGGGGCGCTTGGTGCCCCTGCTTGAGTCCTGGTCGCCTCCTTTCGCCGGTTACTTCATCTATTATCCAAGCCGACATCAGAACTCCCCGGCATTCAAGGTCGTGGTCGATGCGCTGCGGTACCACGCCGGCTGATATCTGGAAAAAGCCAACTTGCCGCCCAGCCCAGGCGACATGATGCAAAATCGGCCGTTTCTGCCTGCCACCAGCTTTCCGACGCGAGAACAGAGTAGCAATCGGCATTTATTGAACAGGCCGATAAGGCTTATCGGTCGGCACCTACTAATCACCCCTGCTCAGCGCCCTAGCTGAACCAAACGCACAGGTGGAACGTTCCGCCGTTTCGAGGATTCGGCGTTTGCGGATTGTTGGACAGCCGCGCCGCCCTTGACCTTCCATCATCAAGACATGGAGCTGGATATGCAAAGTCCTGGCGCACTCGAAATCTCGCGGCGCGACCTCTTGGTCGCCTCCGCCGCTACCGTCACGGTGGCGAGCGCATCCTCGCTCGGTCACGCGCAGACGAATCCCCCCGCCGCATCTCAGAGCACGAAAGTCGGCTTCACGGTAAACGGTGAGCGCCGCGAGCTCCGGCTCGACAACCGAACGACGCTTCTCGACGCGCTCCGAGAGCACCTTCATCTGACGGGCACCAAGAAAGGATGCGATCACGGCCAATGTGGAGCGTGCACCGTCCTCATCGACGGACGCCGGATCAATGCCTGTCTGACGCTCGCCGTCATGCATGAAGGCGACAATATCACCACGATCGAGGGGCTGGGGCAGCCTGGTAACCTTCATCCGATGCAGGCCGCTTTCGTCAATCACGACGGTTTCCAATGCGGCTACTGCACGCCCGGCCAGATCTGTTCCTCCGTCGCGATGCTCGAGGAGATCGAGGCCAATATTCCGAGCCATGTAACGAGCGACCTGACCGCGCGCGCCGAGGTCACGCCCGCCGAAATCCGGGAACGCATGAGCGGCAATATCTGTCGTTGCGGCGCCTATTCGAACATCGTCGAAGCCATCACCGAAGTTGCGGGGAGGAAGGCATGAGAGCTTTCACCTACGAGCGCGCCTCTACGACCGAAGCGGCTGCAAAGGCCGCGGCCAGCAAGGAAGGCGCGAAATTCATCGCCGGCGGCACCAATCTCCTGGACCTGATGAAGGTGGAGATCGAGACGCCGGCCCATCTGATCGATGTCAACGGTCTCGGATTGGACAGCATCGAACAGACGCCGGAAGGCGGCCTCAGGATCGGCGCCCTCGTCCGCAATACGGATCTTGCGGCCGACGAAAGGATTCGCCGCGACTATCAACTTCTGTCGCGGGCCCTGCTTGCCGGGGCATCGGGTCAGTTGCGCAACAGGGCGACGACCGCAGGCAACCTGCTTCAACGCACGCGCTGTCCGTATTTCTACGACACCAATCAACCCTGCAACAAAAGGCAGCCCGGCAGCGGCTGCGCAGCCCTTGCCGGCTTCAGCCGCCAGCTTGGTGTGATCGGCGTCAGCGATGCATGCATCGCCACGCATCCAGGCGACATGGCAGTGGCCATGCGCGCGCTCGACGCCGTCGTCGAGACCGTTCATCCGGACAGCACGACGCGCAGCGTTCCTATTGCCGATCTCCATCGCCTTCCGGGCGACACCCCGCATATCGAGCACGTCCTTGAACGGGGCGAGCTGATCACGGCGGTCGTCCTTCCTAAGCCGGTTGGCGGCAAGCAGATCTATCGCAAGGTCCGTGACCGCGCCTCCTACGCCTTCGCACTGGTCTCCGTCGGCGCCGTCGTGCAGCCGGACGGCACCGGCCGCGTGGCGATCGGCGGCATCGCACCCAAACCCTGGCGCGACGAAGCTGCCGATAGAGAGCTTCCGAACGGAGCGAAAGCCGTCACCGCCAAGCTTCTCGCAAACGCCCGTCCGACGGAACAGAACGCCTTCAAGCTCACGCTCGTCGAACGCACGCTGAGTGCGGTTCTCGCCGAGGCAAGGGGGTAAGACAATGAAGTTCGACACACCAGCAACGACGAACCCGATCGATCAGCTCAAGGTCGTCGGCCAGCCCATCCGCCGCATCGACGGCCCGCTCAAGACGACGGGCAAGGCGATCTACGCCTACGAATGGCATGATCCGAACACCCGCTATGCCTATGGCTATATCGTCGGCTCGGCGATCGCCAAGGGGCGGATCAGGTCCATGGACGTCACCGCCGCGAGAAACGCTCCCGGCGTGATCGCCGTCGTCACTTCCGACGGCATAGGTGAACTGAAGAAGGGCGAGTTCAACACCGCTAAGCTCTTCGGCGGTACGGAGATCCAGCACTACCACCAGGCCATTGCCGTCGTTGTCGCCGAGACCTTCGAGGAGGCCCGCGCCGCCGCTCAGCTCGTCAAGGTCGACTATGCCGAGGAGAAGGGTGTGTTCGAGCTGGCGGCGGCAAGGGACACCGCCGTCAAGCCCGAGGAGGACGAACCGGATTCCGCCGTGGGCGATTTCGATGGGGCCTTTTCGGCAGCACCGGTCAAGCTCGACCAGACCTACACCACTCCCGACCAATCGCATGCGATGATGGAGCCTCATGCCTCAATCGCCGCATGGAACGGCGACGAACTGACGGTCTGGACGTCGAGCCAGATGATCGACTGGTGGCGAACCGATCTCGCGACGACGCTCGGGATCGACAAGGAGAAGGTCCACATCATGTCGCCTTTCATCGGCGGCGGGTTTGGGGTGAAGCTCTTTCTTCGCTCCGACGCGGTGCTGGCGGCGCTTGCGGCGCGCGAAGCCAAGCGGCCGGTGAAGGTCGCCCTGCCCCGCCCGTTCCTGATGAACAACACCACGCACCGCCCGGCGACGATCCAGAGAATTCGGATCGGCGCGGGCCGCGACGGCAAGATCACCGCGATTGCGCATGAGAGCTGGTCCGGCGATCTTCCGGGCGGTGGCCTCGAAGTCGCCGTTCAGCAGACGCGCCTGCTTTATGCCGGTGAAAACCGGATGACCGCGATGCGCCTTGCGACGCTCGACCTTCCGGAAGGCAATGCCATGCGGGCTCCGGGCGAGGCGCCGGGCATGATGGCGCTGGAGATCGCGATGGACGAGATGGCCGAGAGGCTCGGTCTCGATCCGGTCGAGTTTCGCATCATTAACGACACGCAGGTCGATCCCGAGAAGCCGGAGCGGCCGTTCTCGCACCGCGATCTCGTCGGCTGCCTGCGCACGGGAGCGGAGCGCTTCGGCTGGCAGAAGCGAAGCAAGCAGCCGGGCGGCCGCCGCGATGGAAATTGGCTCGTCGGCCTGGGTGTCGCATCGGCATTCCGCAACAATCTTCTGGTTCCCTCCGGAGCCCGCGTCCGCCTCGACCGTGAGGGTGTCGTCACCGTCGAGACCGACATGACCGACATCGGCACGGGCAGTTACACGATCATCGCCCAGACCGCGGCGGAGATGCTTGGCGTGCCGGTCGACAAGGTTGCGGTCAGCCTGGGCGACTCGCGCTTCCCGGTTTCATCCGGCTCGGGCGGGCAGTTCGGAGGAAACTGCTCCACGGCGGGCGTTTACGCAGCCTGCGTCAAGCTGCGCGAAGCCGTGGCGCAAAAGCTCGGTTTCAACAATGCCGATGACCTCGTCTTCGCCGGTGGCGAAGTTCGGTCCGGCGACCGCCGCATGCCCCTTACGGAAGCCGCCGGCGATGAAGGGCTCGTGGCCGAGGACAGCATCGAGTTCGGCAAGCTCGCCGAGACCCATCAGCAGTCCACCTTCGGCGCGCATTTCGTCGAAGTGGGCGTAGATGTGGCGACCGGCGAGACTCGAATCCGGCGGATGCTCGCCGTCTGTGCTGCAGGCCGCATCCTCAATCCGATCACCGCACGCAGTCAGGTGATCGGAGCGATGACAATGGGCGTTGGCGGTGCTCTTACGGAGGAGCTCGTCGTCGACAAGGAGCGCGGCTTCTTCGTCAACCATGACCTCGCCGCCTACGAGGTGCCGGTACATGCCGACATCCCGCACCAAGAGGTCATCTTCCTCGACGAGACCGATCCGATGTCGTCGCCGATGAAAGCCAAGGGCATCGCCGAGCTCGGGCTCTGCGGCGTCGCGGCGGCCGTCGCGAATGCGATCTACAATGCAACCGGCGTCCGGGTACGGGATTATCCGATCACGCTCGACAAGCTGATCAAGGACCTTCCGGAACTCAGCTAGATGATGATGAGTTCTGGTCGGATCGCCGCCATGCGTCCGCGCCTGGCGGCCCCGGCCGTCGACTGCCCGCCACGCCGGCTTCAAGCCTGTCGCAGCCCCGAGAGAAACTCGTCGCACCAGCGATAGACGTCGTGCTTACGAAGCCGGGTCATCATTGCGTTCCAGCGTTCCACCCGCGCATCCAGCGGCATGACGAGGGCCCTTTCGATGGCATTGGCCACGGCCTCAGGATCATAGGGATTGACGAGGATCGCTCCGTCCAATTCCCTGGCCGCGCCGGCAAAGCGTGAGAGGATGAGGACGCCGGGATCCCGCGGGTGTTGCGCGGCGACATATTCCTTCGCCACGAGGTTCATGCCGTCGCGGAGCGGCGTCACCAGCCCGACGCGCGCCATGCGGTAGAGGCCGGCCAGTTCCCTGCGCTCGAGGGACTGGTTGATGTAATGCACGGGCATCCAGTCGATGGTTCCGAGTTCGCCGTTAACGCGGCCGGTCAGTTCCGCGATGTCCTTCTGCATCGCCAGATATTCCGGAACTTCCGTGCGGGATTTTGGGGTGATCTGCAGCAGAAGCGTCTTGCCGACGCGATGAGCGTTTGCGTGCAGGAACCGGCGGAAGGCCTCGATGCGTTGGTCGATGCCCTTGGAATAATCGAGGCGATCGACACCGATCGCGACGTCATAGCCTTCGATCCTCCTGTAGGTCATCCGCAGTGCCTTGTCGCCCGCGGATTGTTCGGCCAAGATCTCGAACTCGGCGGTGTCGATGCTGATCGGAAAGACGCCGCAGCGGAAGACCCGTCCGTACGCACGGGCGTAACCGCCTTCGAGCAGGTCGCCGCAGCCCTCGCGGCGCAGGCATTCGGCAAAATTGCTCAGGTCGTAATCGGTGTGGAAGCCGACGAGGTCATAGGACGAAAGCCCCCGCAGCAAGGTGTCGTAGATCGGTACGGTGAAGAGGATGTCCGCAGGCGGCCACGGGATGTGCAGGAAAAAGCCAATGCGGTTGCGGCAGCCGCGCTTGCGCAGTTCTTCCGCCAACGGAATCAGGTGGTAGTCGTGCACCCAGATGACGTCGTCCTCCTGAAGAAGCGGCATCAGGAGGTCCGCGAAGAGGCGGTTGACGCGATAATAGCCGGACATCTCATGCCTGGCATATTCGGCCAGATCGACACGGCAATGGAAAATCGGCCAGAGGACCCTGTTGGCGAAGCCGTTGTAGTACTCGTCGAGATCCTTCTGGGCGAGATCCGTGAGCGCATAAGTGATGCCGCCAGCCTCCCGCATGCCTAGCGTCGGCGGCTCATCTTCCTTTCCTTCAGGTTTGACCTCTCCCGACCAGCCGATCCACAGGCCGTCTTGCCGCTTGAGCGCGGCGTTCAACGCAATGGCCATTCCACCCGGCGGAGGGGAGCCGTCCTTGTCGGGCAACGGAACCCGGTTCGAAACCACGATCAGTCTAGCCATGGCCGTTCCCTGGCGGCCGGCGAACGACAGACGCGAGAAGCCGACGCAACTCCGTCGGCGAGCCGAGCCGCGCGCTCGCGACCGTCGGAGCGGCGTCGTCCCCGATACGGATCGCCGCGCCGCCGGCCGCGGTCGCCACCGCAAACATTCCTTCATCCGTCAGATCGTCGCCGATAGCGATCGGCCACCGTCCACGGAAGGGTGCGATGGACATGAATTCCTCAAGGGCCCTGCCCTTGCCGGATTGCACAGGCTTCAGCTCGACGACCATCTTGCCCTGTTGCAGTATCCAGCCGCCGCCGGTGCTCACGGCCGCCTCTTCCATCAAGGCGTCGACGTCGCCCTTGCGATGAGGGGCGAGGCGATAATGCAGGGCGATGGCCGCGCCCTTGTCCTCGAAGACCACGCCTTCAAGGCCCTCCGCGCGGGCATGCAGCTCTTCTTTCACGGCGAGGAAATCGGCAGAAATCGTTGCTTCGATAAATCGCCCGTCAGGCAACCGCATCTCGGCGCCGTGCAGGCCGGCCACGGGAAAAAGGTGAGGCTGCAACAAGGCGTCGACGCGGGCGATGCTACGGCCGGTGACCAGCGCCACGGCTCCGCCGAGTTTCGCGGCAAGCTCCGCAAGCTGATCCGGAAGCTCGCGCGGGACGATGATGGCCTCCGGCGTCGGAGCAATGTCGAGAAGCGTGCCGTCGATGTCGAGATAGAGTGCCGAGCGGCCGGGTTCCCGCTCGATCATGGAGAGGATTTCCACGGCCGCCGCCATGGGCCCGGGGGCTGACGGCCGGTCCGGGCGTGCCGCCTCGCTCTCATCTTCCGTGCTCATCGCAAGCGATATAGGGCGAGTTCTTTGCAACGGCAACCGTGCCGGCATCGATTGCGCAGGTCGGCGGATTGCTCTTGAAGCGGTCGAAGCAAGGACTAGATCATAACCTGTTGCCCCCCGGCCGCACTCTCCGCGGCTGGGCATCGCACCCGGACGGTGGCAGGTTCCTCTCCTTTTTGGCTCCGGTCCGGGGCCGGCGGCTTTTTGAAGCGCCGGCAATGCGCGGCCGGCGTGTCGCTGATCGTCTGAACTTCGCTTGCTCAAAGGAGTTTGTTCATGAAGATCGCGCAGATTGCACCGCTATTCGAAAGTGTGCCACCGAAGCTCTATGGAGGAACCGAGCGGGTCGTCTACAGCCTTACGGAAGAGCTCGTTCGGCAGGGCCATGATGTCACGCTCTTTGCCAGCGGCGACTCGATCACATCGGCAAAGCTCGTTCGCTGCTCGAACATGGCCTTTCGGTTGAACCCTGCGGTTCAGGATCCGATCCCCTACCACATGGTGATGCTTGAAGAAGTCCGCAGGCAAGCGGGCAACTTCGACATCCTGCACTTCCACATCGATCTTCTGCACTTCCCGCTCGTTCGAGGCTTGGCCAGCAAAACCGTGACGACGCTGCACGGCCGGCTCGATCTACCCGATCTCAAGCCTTTCTACGCCTCGTTTCCGGATGTTCCCCTGGTTTCCATTTCGGACGACCAGCGAAAGCCGATGCCGCCCGTCAATTGGGTCGGCACGGTATATCACGGGCTGGCGCCGGATGCCCTTCCGTTCACCGGGCATCCGAAAGGCGATTATCTCGCCTTCCTCGGTCGCATCTCGCCGGAAAAGCGGCCCGACGTCGCGATCGAAATTGCTGGTCGCGTCGACATGCCGTTACGGATTGCCGCCAAGATCGACAGGGTCGACGAGGAATATTGGAGCCGTGCGATCGAACCGCTTGTCAAGCGGCATTCGAATGTCGAGTTCATCGGAGAGATCAGCGAGCATCAGAAGGCCGAATTCCTCGGAAATGCCCGCGCACTCCTCTTTCCCATCGACTGGCCGGAGCCCTTTGGACTGGTGATGATCGAGGCCATGGCCTGCGGCACGCCGGTGATCGCTTTCCGCTGCGGCTCCGTAACGGAAGTTCTCGACCACGGCATCTCCGGCTTCATCGTCGACAGCACTGAGGAGGCGGTGAACGCGGTCCGCGATCTCGATAAGCTCGATCGACGAACGGTCCGGGCGACCTTCGAGGAGCGCTTCACCGCACGGCGCATGGCGAACGACTATCTCGATATCTATCGTAGCCTCGTCGGCGGCCGTCAAAAGGTCATGCCGATCAATGCAACGAACGGAAGCGGAACCCTCACCGCCTTCACCAGGATCGCCTGAAGAGGATGCGACGGAGACGGAAGCTATGAAAGCCAAGCTCGCCAAGGCTTCGCAAGGGCCGGCCGAAGTCGTCCCCGACGAAGCGAATACGGGAAACCTCGAGCCCGTAACAGCCTCGCGCTATGAGCGAAGCTCCAGATCGTTGAAACACGGCGACACCTTCGCCGTGTTCGACCATAACGGCGATGCGTTCGCCTCTCCGGGCAATCCGGAGGGAATCTTCCATCGCGACACCCGCCATCTCTCGCACTTCGCGCTCACATTGAACGGCGCTCGGCCGCTGTTGCTGAGTTCTACTCTGCGAGACGACAACGCGACCCTCGACTGCGATCTCACCAATCCGGCTCTGGTGCTCGATGCCGGCGGCGAGAAGCTGAAGCACGACCTCATTCACGTGCGGCGCACCCGTTTCCTGTGGCAGGACGCCTGCTATGAGCGTCTCATGCTGCGAAACTATGATGAAGTGCAGAGGACGCTGAAGGTCGAGATAGCGTTCGCCGCCGACTTCGCCGACCTCTTCGAAGTGCGCGGCACCCCCAGACAGCGCCGCGGCACGCATCATAGTCCGCTTGTCGGCAATGGGCGGGTCCTGCTGGTTTACGACGGCCTCGACGGCCGCACCCGCAGCACGGCCCTGCGCCTCGACCCGGAGCCGCAGACGCTCTCCGGCCAAAAGGCGAGTTTCATCGTCACGCTCGCGCCTCACCAGGCGCAATCGATTTTCATCGAGATCGTCTGCGATGGCCGCCAGGAGAGCCGGAACCCGCCGTCCTTCACCTTCTTTCTGGCGCTTCGCGACGCCAGAAGAGCGCTGCGCTACACGTCCTCGCGGGCCGCCGCGATCGTCACCTCGAACGCCGTGTTCAACGAGGCGGTGAGACGCAGCGTCACCGATCTCCATGTGCTGCTCACCGAGACGCCGGAAGGTCCCTACCCTTACGCCGGCATCCCCTGGTTCAGCACCGCTTTCGGCCGCGACGCGCTCATCACCGCGCTCGAGACCCTGTGGCTGGACCCGGAAATAGCAAAAGGCGTGCTCAGACATCTCGCAGCCAACCAGGCGACCGACTTCGATCCTGCCGCCGATGCGGAGCCCGGCAAGATCCTGCATGAGATTCGCTATGGCGAAATGGCGGAACTCGGCGAAGTGCCTTTCCGGCGCTACTACGGCAGCGTCGATTCGACCCCCCTCTTCATCATCCTTGCCGGCGCCTATCTCGATCGCACCGGCGATCTGCAGACTGTGCGAAACCTCTGGCCACACCTGCTTGCGGCGCTCGACTGGATCGATCGCTTCGGTGACCGCGACGGGGACGGCTTCGTCGAGTATGGAAGCCGGACCGCGAAGGGCCTCGTGAACCAGGGCTGGAAGGACAGCCACGACTCGGTCTTTCATGCCGATGGCAGGCTGGCCCACGGGCCGATCGCGCTTGCCGAGGTACAGGCCTATGTCTACGGCGCCTGGCAGGCCGCGGCCCGCCTCTCGCGCAAGCTCGGCCATGTCGAGGACGCGCTGAAGTTCGAGCAACGAGCCGACAATCTGCGTATCCACTTCGACAAGGCCTTCTTCGACGAGGAGCTCGCGACCTACGTGCTGGCGCTCGACGGCGAGAAGAAGCCCTGCCGGGTCCACTCCTCCAATGCAGGCCATGCGCTCTTCACCGGCATCGCCTTCCCCGAACGCGCCGGAAAGATCGTCTCGACGTTGATGGCGCGATCCTCCTTCTGCGGCTGGGGCGTGCGCACGATCGCCGCTTCGGAGGCGCGCTACAATCCGATGAGCTACCACAACGGCTCCGTTTGGCCGCATGACAATGCACTGATCGCAGCAGGCTTCGTGCGCTATGGCTTCCGCGCCGAGGCAGCCAGCATCTTCGAGGGCCTGTTCTCGGCATCGACCTATATCGACTTGAGACGTTTGCCGGAGCTCTTCTGCGGTTTCGCGCGCCAGCGCGCACGGGGTCCGACCTTCTATCCGGTTTCCTGCGTGCCGCAGGCCTGGGCGGCGGCCGCGCCGCTCTATCTGCTGCAGTCGATGATCGGCCTCGGCTTCGATCCGGACAAGGGGCACGTGACCCTTAACGAGCCGACGCTCCCGCCCTTCCTCGACGAGGTCGTACTGAAACGGCTGCGGATCGGACCGGGACTGGCCGACATAGCGCTCCGGCGTTCAAGGTCGCAGGTGGTCGTCGACGTCCTGGAACGCAAGGGAGGCGTGAAGGTGCTGACGACGAACTGATGGTCGCAGCACCCGCCCGGAACTCGCGTCCCGCACGCGCACCAGGCGAGATAGGTCAAGTTGTACGCTTTTTCTGCACGGCCATTTAAACCGTCTCGGCTACCGTGCTGCGCATCAGGTCCCGGAACCCAAGGAGTTCTAGCCGTGAAAGCGCAAACAAAGATTTCGACAGGGCTGGTCGGCGGCCGCAACGGCACCGGGCAATACATTCTCGCTCTGTTCCTTGCGGCGATGGTGTCGGGATGTTCGTCGACGACTGTTGAGCGCGTCGAGACCTCTTCCGTGACCAGGCAGGTCGGCTATGCGGCACCGGACAAGACGCTTGCGCCGGACAAGCCGGCCGCGACCCAAAGGGCGGTCACGCTGGTGCGCGAGAGCTATCTCGGCCGCGCCCCCTATATCTGCACGCCGAGCGGATTTGGAAAGACGTCTCGCTGCTTCCTTCGATAGGGGCGGAGTTGCGCCGCCGCGCCGGGGGCTCATCTGCGGAACCGGATTGTGCTCCGGCGTCGGCACTGCGCAACTCCTTCGGCGAGCTTCACTCGCCGATTCGGGCCTGGATGGTCTCCAGCCGATCACTCACATAGTTGCCGCGGCGGAGCTTCGTGAATTCGTCGCCTGACCTTGGTCGTGCGTGCTTGAAGACGTACCACTCTCCATCGGGCTCGCGTTTCTGGTAGATGACGCCGCCCCGCTTGCGGTGACTGAAGCAGGTGGTTGCGGGGGCGGAGCCGCTCTTGGCGTGCCAGTCGGCCGTGAAGCAGAGCTTTCCCGGTTCGGTTATGAACCAGCGGCCGACACCATAGGACGGGGCGCCCTTCTCCCTGGACCAGGCGGTGAACCGGCGCTGCCGTACCGAGAAATAGCCGGCACCCTCTTTCCATATCCAGGATCTTTGGCCGTAAAGGTTGTACAGTTCCGTATGCGTGAGCGGCGCGGCGATCTTGCCGTCTGCTCGCCGCGCAGCCGCCTCGGCGATGGAGGTGCCTCCGCCGATGCCGGCGGCAACGGCGGCAAGCAACGATATTGCGCGAAGTATCGATTTCATCTCATGCCTCCTGTCGGGCTGCTGTTTGCTAGTTGATGATTTCGCGGACGACCCGCCAGTCGGGCCGGCCGAAGCCGCGCGGCCAGGGATAGATCTCGCGGTCGTTGAAGTAGACGACTGCTGTCAGCTCCGGGAACTCGGCATGGCGCTCAGCAACGCTTGTCGCCCAGCTTTGCACGTAGGAGGCATCCCCCTCGTAGCCGAGTTCGGCGACCATGATCGGCTTGCCGTAATTCTTCACGCGGCCGTAGCCGGGCGCCAGTCGTTCCGAGAACGTCTGGTCGCGGCCGGTCGTGGCTCGATCGTAGGGCTGGTAGCCGAAGACCGAGAGCCCGATGATGTCGACGACGTCATCGCCCGGATAAAAGGCCTCCAGCCCCTCGTTGCCCTTGGGGGACCACATGAATTTCGCGGTCTTCAGATGCGTCCGGCAGACGTTCACCATACGCCGGAAGGCCGCTTTGAAATCCGCGCCCCGCCAATGCGACCAGGAGAACTGGTTGTCCGTCTCGTCCATTTCCTGGCCCCAGCGGATGATGACTGGGCTTTTCAGCGCAGCGGCGGCGGAGCAGACCTGAGCCATGTTCTCGTCCCGTTCGCCGCTGAGGATGGTGCGCAGCAGCTCCTCTTCGGTCAGTCGCCATTCCGGCGACCAGGACCACGGCTCGATCGTGACCAGGAGGGTGCGTCCGCGCTCCCGCGCGTAGTCGTCGGCGAGCGTCAGCGTCGACAGATCGACGTCCTCCCAAGGCAGGAAGAGGTGTTCTATCTTGGAACTCCCTGGCTGGCCGAAATCGCCATGCGGATCGTAAGCCCCGAAATCGATCGACGCTTCCGTCAGCACGGGCCGCTTGTCCGACGGCGTCGCCATCGTCGGCGAATTCAGCTCCGGAATGCCGCGCGGGATAGTGGCCGCGAGCACGGTGCCCGAGAGCAGCAGGCCGGCGAACGTGAGGGCAATCGCCTTTGATTTCCTGTTCATTGCACACCTCCAAGCTCGTTCGCCTCGGCTTGCGGGCGAACGCTATGCGTTGCTGATTTCGTTTGCTTTTTGACGAGTTCCCGGATGGCCGGGAGTCTCGCACCGACCAGGTCCTCGTCGACCAGTCGCTTGAACTCGTCGTCGATGGCCGGCTTCGCATGTCTGAAGACGTACCAGTCGCCGGCGGGCTCTCTCTTCTGATAGACGGTGCGGCCAGCTATCCGATGGCTGAAGCAGGTCTTGTCCTTTGCGACGGCGCCTTGGCTGTGCCAAACCGCCTTCAGGCAAAGTTGACCACGGTCATTGACGCTCCAGCGGCCTTCCGCCCAGGTCGCTCCCGTTTCCGACTGCGCGCAGGCCTTGAAGAGGCGGCCTTCGTCCTCCATGCGGCCGGCGCCGTTTTCCCACTTCCAGGTCTTGTCCCGGAAGATCAGGTAGACTTCCGCGGCGGTCATGACGCGTGCCTTTCCGGGAAGGACCTCGGCCGACGCGGGCGATTGGCCAAGGAGAGCGAGCACCGGAGCGACGCGAAGGAGCAGGAATCTGCCGCTGCGTCCCCTTTTTCGATCGAGCGAAGCTTTTGCCGTCATGGTCCTCTCCTCAGAGTGCAGTGCCGTTGGACTGGATGGAAATCCAGCGCGGCCGAAAGACGATCTTGCGCAAGGCGGTGCCGCCCTGGCCGGCGCCCGCCACCGCATAGCGCTCCTCGAAGAGGCGGAGATGCCCGGTCCCGAAGGCGAGCGCTTCGAGCCCATCCTTGCCATGCTCCGCAGTTGCGATGCCGGGCAGTGCGACGAGCGCCAGCAGCCCGGCGCCCATCGCCGGACGATAGAAGCGGGAGGCAATGGCGACCGCGTTCTCTCGCGAGTGCCGGGCGACGATGACCAGCAGAAGGAGGCAGTAGATCGCGGCGTTCAGGATGGCGAAGAGGTAGAAGCCCTTGGCCCTGCCGGCATCCTCGATGAGGAGAACCGGCAGCACTGCCGCAACGGCGAGAAAGACGTAGGGTGCGATCATGCGGAGGGGCAGCGGATCGACCTCGGAGGCTCCCTTCGGAGTGACGCGGAAATCGACGAAAGACCCGGTCAGCCAGTCGCGCAGGGCCGCGACCGCGCCGGCAAGCGCCCAGGGCCACCGCGCAAAGAGGAAGAGCATGCATTCCCAGCTCAAGACCTTCGCATCGTAAGGCCGGAAGCAACCGCTTGCCCGCCAGCGATAGGCCAAGAGGACGAGAACGGTCGAAAGCGGTGCGAAATGCGCCAGAAAATCGGGATAGGTCACCGCCACGAAGGAGTCCCGAAGTGCAAGCGCAACGATCGGCATTGCGAACATCGACGCCATGAAGAACGCGAAGAGCGGATACCAAAGCTGCGAGAAGATGAACTGGAACTTCAGCCTGAGCGGCAAGCGACCGACCAGACGCGGCGACCATTCGAGGAGCAGCATGACGAGGCTGCGCGACCACTGGAACTCCTGGGTCACGAGATCGCCGAAGGTGCGCGGTCCGTCGCCATGGGCGATCGCGTCTAGCGCATGCACGCCACGCCAGCCGCCCGCGTTCATCATCAATGTCGTCGAATGATCCTCGGCCAATTCCGGACCGAGCCCGCCGATATCCTTGAGCGCAGCCGTGCGCACCGCGTAGTGCGAGCCAATGCAGAGCGGCGCGAGCCCGCCATTATAGCCCGCCTGCAGAGCGCCGTGCATGCTCGCCTCCGCGTAGAGCCGGCCGCGCGCGGACCAGCTCTCGGACGCGTTTCGGTCGCAGATGCTCGGCGCCGAGACATAGCCCACCCGCGGGTCGGCGAAGGGGCGCAGCATCTGGAAAAGATAGCCGGGCTCGGGCACATGGTCGGCATCGAGCTGAGCGATGAAATCATAGCGGTCGTAGCCGTAATGATCGTAGAAGAAGGCGAGATTGCCTTCCTTGCAGCGCGTGCGTCTCGGCCAGGAGGTCCGGTGGTAGTCCGGGCGCCCCTTTCGGGTCGAGACGAGGACACCATGCCTGCGGCACCAGTCGAGCGTCGCCTCGGAAGGATCCTCGTCGGCAAGCCAGGTGTCGTGCGGCACATCCTGGGCAAGCATCGCCTTCAGCGTCTCGGAAACGACCGAAAACGGCTCCGACGGCGCTTTGGTCACGACCATGGCGACGCGGCTGCCGGCCGGCAGGCGCAGCGGACCGTTCGGTTTCGCCGCGCGGTAGAAGACAATAATGAAATAGGCGGGAAGAAGGGTGACCCAGGCGAGGACTGCCGTCACGGCAAGGCTCCCGAAGGTGCTGACATGGTGGCGCGGCTCGAGCCACCAGCCCCAGAAATGAACGAGGCTGGCGGCCCAGAGCCCGGCCCCCGCCAGATATTCCGCCCGGCGATATCCGGTAAGCACCCGCACGAGCAGCGGCTCGCCGGTTTTCGCGGTTTCTTTCCCTCGCTTTTCGGTAAGGCGGATCACGACCGTGCCTCCAGTCCGAAGAATGGCGCGGCGGTGCGGACGATCGTCTTGAGATCGGAGTGTTGCGGCAGGAAGCCGAGAGTTTGATAGGCGAGGCTGGCATCGGCATAGAGGACCGGCGGGTCGCCGGCCCGGCGCGGGCGGAACACGACCGGGACGTCGCGGCCCGTCACTTCGCCGACCATGCGAAGGACTTCCCTGATCGAGAAACCGCGGCCGGTGCCCAGATTCACCGCCAGGTTCTGGCCGCCCCTGACGAGATGTTCGTAGGCGAGCACATGAGCGCGGGCGAGGTCGGTCACGTGGATGTAATCGCGTATGCAGGTCCCATCGGGCGTGTCGTAGTCCTCGCCGAAGACCTCAAGATGCGGGATCTTGCCGGCGGCGGCCATGAGCGCGCGCGGAATGAGGTGGGTCTCCGGATCATGCCACTCGCCGAGGTCGCCTTCGGGGTCGGCGCCGCAGGCATTGAAGTAGCGCAGCGACACATAGTTGAGGCCGAAGGCCGCCGCGAAATCGGCGAGCACGTGCTCCGCGATCAGTTTCGTCCTGCCGTAGGGATTGATCGGCGCCTGCGGCGTCGCCTCGTCGATCGGCAGCACCTCGGGTACGCCGTAGGTGGCGCAGCTCGACGAGAAGATCACCTTGTTGAGGCCCACCTGCCGGCACGCATCGAGGAGCGAAAGCGTCCCGCGGACGTTGTTGCGGTAGTATTTGGCAGGGTCGGCCACCGACTCGCCAACATAGGCCGACGCGGCGAAATGGATGACGGCGTCCGGCAGGTAGTGTTCCAGCACGTCCGCGAGGCGGATCGCATCGAGTATGTCCCCCTGGACGAAGGGTCCCCAGCGTACCGAGCTGCGATTTCCGGTCGTCAGGTTGTCGTAGACGACGGGTTCAAGACCCTCCAGGCGGAGAAGCTTCGCGGTGTGGCTGCCGATATAGCCGGCACCACCCGTCACGAGGATACGTCGCGCGGCCATTAGACTGACTCCGGGACTTTCCGGTCGGACCGGGACAGAAGCGCGTCGAAATAGCGGATGGTCTGTCCGAGGCCTTCCGAAAGTTCGACTTTCGGGCGCCAGCCGAGCTCTTGTGTTGCGAGCGAAATGTCAGGGCGACGTTGGCGCGGATCATCGACCGGCAGCGGCCGGCGGACGATCTTCGAGCGCGAGCCGGTCAACTCGACCACCCGTTCGGCGAGTTCGCCGATCGTGAACTCTCCGGGATTGCCGAGATTGACCGGACCGGTGAGCGACGGTGCCGACGCCATCATGCGGATGAAACCGTCGATCAGGTCATCGACGAAGCAGAAGGAGCGCGTCTGCGAGCCGTCGCCATAGATGGTGATGTCCTCGCCCTTGAGCGCCTGCACGATGAAGTTCGAAACGACGCGGCCATCGTCCGGGCGCATCCGCGGACCATAGGTGTTGAAGATGCGGACGATCTTGATCTCGAGGCCATGCAGCCTGTGGAAGTCGAAGAACAGGGTTTCGGCGCTGCGTTTGCCCTCGTCGTAGCAAGAGCGCGGACCGAAAGGATTGACGTTGCCCCAATAGCTTTCGACCTGGGGATGGACGTGCGGGTCGCCATAGATTTCCGAGGTCGAGGCCTGGAAGATGCGGGCCCGCCGCCGCGCAGCGAGGTCGAGCAGGTTGAGCGACCCGACGACACAGGTCTTCATCGTCTGGATAGGATCGGTCTGATAGTGCGGCGGCGATGCCGGACAGGCGAGATTGTAGATCTCGTCGACGTCGAGGTCGATCGGTTCCACGATGTCATGCGCGATGATGCTGAATGTGCCAAAACGCTTCAGTTGAGCGATATTGCGTCTCAGCCCGGTTGAGAAGTTGTCGAGGCAGATCACCTCGTGACCGGCGCCAAGAAGATGCTCGCAGAGATGTGATCCCAGGAAACCTGCGCCGCCCGCAACGAGGATTCGCTTCCGCATTTCCCGGCGCCGCAGCGATTCACTCTCTTTGTCCAAGTTTGGGAAAGTGTTTTTGAAGTTGTTTCGGAAATAGTTCACGGAAAAACCCTCGCACTCTTTCGACGTTATTTGCGAAATGCCCCCCATCGGGCGCAATAATTAGGTAATCGAAATGGTGACCTTCAAAATTACCTTAAATCCCAGCCGTCAATGTTGTGAACCGACTGTGGTTATTTGATACAATCATCGGAGGTGTTTGTCGTTATCACGCAATCCCGATAGTTATCCTGCCGTGCATTTCTACTTAAAACGGGGTATAAGCGGGAACTCCTGGGTGTGATCGATCGATTCCTTTCCACCCAGAGGCGAGTATTCCGGGCGGGCCCTCCGCCTGCGCGGGACGATGATCGTCTGCGCTTCACCCTTACGGCGATCCAATGGACTGGAGGAGTTGCATGAACAAAGACTCCGGATCGGAAGATAACTCTGCCGAGGGGGCCACATGGCCGACCCACCTGGAACGGCGCCGTTGGCCCCGTGAGCCGGCGGTCCGGAGGCAATCCCGACCGCGCGCCTCACCAACACTCGTGCCCACGCGTTTTTCGACGCATGAGCTGCCGAAGGCGGAGCAGTTTTTCTCCTGGCACGCCCACATGGCACCGCTTGTGGATGTGCAACTCCCCGAAGGGATATCGCCGGACGACGGTTTCCCTGTCGAGCAGGTCGGCTGGCACCTCGGCGAGTTGCTCGTCGTTCAGCAACGCGCGCCTGGATTCAGCTACACGCGCTCTCGATCCATGCTGCGCTCCAGCCCGATCGACCATTGGAACATCGGACTCGTTCGCAGCGGCCAGGCGTGGACCGAGGTCGACCGCCGCGTCGCGGAGGTCGGGCCGGGGGAGGTCTTTTTCCGATCGCTCGGCTATCCCTATCGCGGGCGCACGACGGAGGCTGAAACCATCCTTCTTTTCATGCCGTATGAATTGCTGGCGGACGACGCGAGCATGCTCGAGCCAGCCAACAATTCCGTCTTGTCCGGCAGCCTGGCCGATCTGCTCGTCAATTATATCAACGGCATGGAAGCCAACCTCGACAACATCACCGTCGAGGAGGTGCCGCGCATCGTCCGCACGATACGCGACATGGTCGTCGCCTGCGTGGCCGCGGTGAGGCCGGAGACGGGAGGGCCACAGGCGAAAATGGGGGTGATGGAGCGGGCGCACCGATACATTCATCTCAACCTGCAATCGCCCGAACTGACGCCCGAGACGATCTGCCGCGAGCTCGGCATTTCGCGCACGCGCCTCTATCAATTGTTCGAGCCGAGTGGCGGCGTGCTCAACTACATCCGCAGACGCCGTCTCCTGCAGGCCTATGCGGACCTCAGCGACCCGACGAACAATCGGCCCATCGCTGAAATCGCCGAGGCCGCCGGTTTCGATGTCGCCGCCAATTTCACACGCGCGTTCAGCCACGAATTCGGGGCGAGTCCGCGCGAGATTCGCAAGGCTGCGGCCGCAGAACGGCCGGTGGCACCGGTACCCCTCCCCGAGCGGCACGGCGGAGCCACGATCGGCGATTGGCTCAAAGCCGTCCGGAGGTAAAGCAAGATCTGCCGCGGCGCAGCACCAGCGACATGATCGGCACGGGACAGCTCCCGTCAGGTCAGTCTAAGATCGACGCCGGGATGCAGTTTCTTCAGGTTCGGCAGTGACTTCGACTGCCAGGGAAACTCCGAGCTTCCCCTGACGGTGAACTGGATGTTCGGCCGCTTGCGCGCTTCGATCGTGAGCTTCGCGAGCAGGTTGATCCCGGACGAATTGAGAAACTGCAAGCCCGTGAGGTCTATCGTCATTCGATCCGGTTCGGTCTCGAGAACATTCATCACCAGAGACAAGATCGGGGCGTAGGCCTCGGTGCTGGGCAGGCGCATGGTCCCGTCGAAATAGATGTCTTTGCCTTCCGACCAAACGCGATATTCGTCTTCCTTGACTTCCATTTTGTCGCCCATCAATTCGAGGGATCAGGGACTGCAATCGAGGCGTAGGTCTCCAGCGGAATCTCCTGTTCACCGGATCCGAAAACCCAAGCGAAGTGAGCGCCATAATCGCTCATGAGGGTGAGCAGGCCAAGCCCCGAGCCCGAACCCGCGCCCGTGGCATTCGCTTCGATCCGCTTTATTAGCAGATCGCCAGGGTCTCCGGCGGTTATTTCTGAAAGCAGATGCTGAAATTGCTCGGCCGTGTCCCTGTCGACGTAATTGGAAACTTTTGTCCGAAAGCTGCTGGTCGAGATCGATGCCTCCACGACGATTTCGCCGGAGGTGCGAAACTTGACCGCATTCTCTATGAGTTCATTGGTCAGGTAGCCGACATTGTGGCGGACGTCCTTGTAGAGGTTGCGGGAGGATCTGTAGCGCAGGGCGACCAACTCGGCGACGAAGTCCGATGTCATCGCGCAATGTTTCCAGCCGAGATCGAGCGGCCCCTCAAAGAGACGGAGTCTCGTGACGTTTTCGCCCGTTCCGATCGCGAGGTCTTCCAATCCGTATAAGGTCGTCATCCGCTTACCTATGTCTCATAACTACCAGCGTGATATCGTCATGGATCTTCTGCGTGCCGATATGTGCCATCAGATCCTCGATAATGCCGGCTTTGACATCCTCGGCACTGCCCCCGTAGCGGCGACCTGCGCTCTCGCAGAGCCTTTCGATGCCGAAGAGTTCGCCGTTCCGGTTTTCCGCCTCAGTCACCCCGTCAGTATGGAGAATGATCATGTCGCCGTGACCGAAGGAGATGTCGCGCGTCGCAACGAAGGACGAGATGTCCGGTTCCAGTCCGATCGGCAGACCAAGGTCGAGCGTGTCGATCCGCTCGACCTTTCCAGGATCGCGGACCACGATCAGTTCCTCGTGCTGGCCGGAGAGCGTCATATGCGCTCCGTCATAGTCCAGGAAGGCGAGCGACAGATGCTTGTTGGTACTGGTCCTGACGAGGTTCTTGTAGATGGCGCGGTTCACACGATTGAGGAATTGCGAGGGATCCATCTCGCCCGCTTCCTGTAGCGCCCGCGCGACGGACTGGACCATCAGCATCAGCACGCCGCTCTCGAGGCCATGACCGGTTACGTCGCCGATCCCGATCTTCAGCCGCTTGCCGCTGCTCAACACGTCGTAATAGTCGCCGCCGACCTCGTCGGCCGGCCGCATATAGGCGGCGATCTCCAGATCGGAAATTGCATCGAGCTCGGTGGTTCGAGGCAAGACCATCATCTGGATGCGACGGGCAACGTCCAGCTCGGCGCCAAGGCGCAGATTTTCGCTGCGCAACTGCTCGTTCAAGCCGGATATCTGCAGGTTCGCCTCTTCGAGCTCCTTCGTCCGATCCTCGACCAATTGTTCCAGGTTCTCGGTATGGAAACTGATCTGCTCCGCCATGCGGTTGAAGGCCGCCCCCGCCTCGCCGACCTCGTCGCGCGTCGGGATGTCGACCCTAACGGAGTAGTCCTTGGCCTGAATACGCTTGGCCGCACCGGCAAGCGCGCTGATGCCGCCCGTTATCCGCTTGGATATGGCGAAGACGGCGGCGATGACGAAGCACAGGGACACAAGCAGCGCCAGGACCTGGTAGATGACGATCCTGTTCGTCGCCTGCGAAATTCCGGCCTGGGCCGCGAACAGCGAAGCGTAGATTTCCTGCTCGGGGACGATGATGCCGAGCATCATGGATTCGCGACGAACCGGCCCCGACGCCCAGAGGTTAGTCGGCTGCAATTGTTTCATTACGACCAGATAAGGCACCCTCTCGCCGCTCTCGTCGAGCAGGATATGTTTAAGCAGCCCGTCCTCGCCCAGCGGCAATTGCGCGATTTCCGGCTGCACGCTTCTGCGCAGTGAACGGTCGACACCGGTCACACCCTCGCTGCCGGCAGCGCTCGACGAGCGAAGACCGATGACCTTTTCCCCGACCGGGTTGATCGCGACGACGTTGCCGTCCGACATCGTCAGAAAACCGAAGCCGCTGTCGGCGACTTTGACGTTCTCGACGATCTCTGCCAACTGATCGAGCGTGATATCCGCTCCGGCGGCACCGGCCACCCGGCTGCGATCGCGCGACCACAGCGGCTGGAAGAAGCTGACGATGAGCTTGCCCGTGATCGCGTCCGTATAGGGAGCAGTCTGGGTGATATCGTTGGCCACCGGGCGCGACTTGGAATCGCGCGCCCATTGCTCCCAGGATTCGTAAAGCCCGGGAAAGAAGAATGACCAGAACTCCGCCGTATTGTGGCCCGGGTAAAGCCTGTCGAACGTCTGGGCCTGATCCGTGTAGGGCGCGGTCCGGAAGATCGGCCGTTCCTTCGGGCCTATATAGTACATTTGCAGCTTCGACTGGCCTGTTGCGAGGAGGCTCGGGGCGACCAGGTCGAGGACCGCGCTGTTTTCGATCTCCGTTTGCACCTCGGGAAGCGGCACATGGTTCGAATCGAGCAGATATCCCCAGACGCTGACGACCGACAGCGGGCCGGGCAGGTTCTGCGCCCATCCCCCATTCTTGTCGTAGGTAACGTTGACCGTTCCCGGCGCGCCGCGCGCCATCGCCTCGCCGATCTCGGACTTCCTCACCGGCCGGTCGATCTGTGCTTGGAGAACGCCGGCCAGCGTGCCGACGTCGGAGTGCACCTGGTTGAGAAGCAGGTTGACGCGGGCGGCCGTCGTTTCGGCATAGGAGCGGATGAAGTCCTGGCTGGCCTCCTCCAGACCGCGGCCGACTTCCGCCGCGGCATCACGGGAAAGCCTCTGCACATTCCAGAGCGCAAGGCCGCCGGTGACGAGCAGATCGAAGAGCACCGCACCGCCGACGACGAGAACGAATTTGGCGCGGAATGAGCGCAGGCCCAAACGAGAGGTCTTATCCCCAGCGGCGCTCATGAGGGTTTTCGTCCCGAGGCCGCCCAGATGGGCCAGCCGGCGTAGCCTTTGGGGTGGAGCGACGCGAAGATGTGGTCCCGGAAGCCCTGACGGAACCGCTCGATGAATTCGCGAGAGTCGCCGCGCTTCACGGCCATTTCGCCGGCATAGACGTTCTCCCAGGCGGTTATGATGTCGGCGAAGTCCTGCGGGTCTCCGTCGAGATTGGTCACCATGAAAGACTCGACGCGGATATCGTCGAAACCGGCATCGGCGAGGTAGCGCCGACTCTTCGGCCCGAGCTCGACATCCATTTCGAAATGGCTGAACAGCTTCTCGACCTCGTTATAGGTCCACTGAATACTCTTGGATCGCGGCTCCCCCAGACAGTGCGAGTTCTTCTCATTGGTTATGTATACCCGGCCACCGGGTTTGCAGATCCGGTAAAGCTCCTTCAGCAGCACGTCCGGCTGATTGAATATCTGCAGCGAATGACGGCAGGTCACGAAGTCGAACTGGTTGTCCTCGAGCAGCATCTCCGACGCGTCGCCGTAGGTGTACTCGATGTCGGTGATGCCGAAACCGGATGCCACGTCGCGCGCATAGGCAAGGCTCGCCTTCGAATGGTCGAGGGCGACGATGCGTGCCGGCTGGAACTCCTTGCGCACAAGCATGGCGAAATCGCCGATGCCGCAGCAGATGTCGGCCATCGAGATTCCCGGACGCATGCCATGGCGAGAAAGGATCGTGCGCTCGTGACGCCAGGTCATCTTGGTCTGCGTGCGCAGTATCGGGATGAAGCTCGTGTCCTCCACGAAGCTCTGGCCGGGGTAGAACTTGGAGTCATAGACCTCGACCGTCACCTGGGGTTCGATCTTGTTCAAGTGGCCGAACATGCGTTCGGTCCAGCCCACGACACTCGACGTGACGACCACGAAGCGCAGATCCGACCGCCTCCGGCATGTGTCGAGAAGGACGCGCGCAAAGGCCTGGAAGGCCGTGTTGTTCATCTGAACCAGGCGCTTCACATTGAAGTAGAGGATGCCGCGCACACCGTCGATCGCCTCTCTGAGCATCGAAATGCTTGCGGCGATCTCGTCGGCCGAACGCGGCCGGACCACGCCGGAAAGAGAAAACTCCTGGCTGTTCGGATCGAAGTCCGCCTTGAACGGCGTTGAAAGGGCTGCCGTGCTCAACTCACCATTCCTTCAAGTGGCAGGTCGACGACGAGGGTTATCGCCGGCGGGTCGTTCTCCTCCAGGTGAATCTCGGCATCGAAATTGATCGCCAGATCCAGAAGAACGGCCTCCCGGCTCGGTGCGAAATCGGTTGAAATCGCATCGAGATAGCGAGCGTAGGCGTTTCCCCTGCGGGTTTTCGATACCGCTTCGCGATAGAACTGCCGCTGGCCGGGCGGGCACGAGAAAGTGAGCCTCACTCGCTCGGTCGACCCCTGACGAAAGACGGCGCAGCCAATCTGGCCGTCCGGCGAAGCGCCGCGAAAGGACACCTCCAGGAGTTCGTTGAGCGCGGACGAGAAGAAATTCGAATGCCGGACGGGATCCGCCCGGTTGTGACTGATCATCCGTGCCATGAAGGTCGACAACTGGTCGCAATGCTGCCAGTCCGAAAGAAAGGTTCCCATTTCCATCTCGAATTGGAGCAGGGGTTCGAAGGGCGCTTCCGCTCGCTCTTGTTCGGCTACGGCCATGTCTCTCCTCCTTCGCATGCGAAACTCGACACGATGTTAATGGGCAAATGGAACGGCCGCCGTCCTGCCGAGAAATTCGCCGATCGCCTCTGCCGGCATCGGAAAGCCGAGATGGAATCCCTGCAAGCGGTCGCATCCCTCCTTCTGCAGCCACTCTGCCTGAGCCTTGGTCTCCACCCCTTCGGCGGTGACATGCATGCCGAGGCCATGAGCCAATCCGATGATGGAGCGCACGATCGTCTGGCTTTTCTCGTCCCTCTCGAGGTCCTTGATGAAGTACTGGTCGATCTTGATCGTATCGAACGGGAAATTCTTCAGGTAGCTCAGCGAGGAATAGTAGGTTCCGAAGTCGTCAAGAGAGATCTGGACGCCGAGAAGGTTCAGGGTATTGAGGGTGTCGAGATTGTTGATCGTTCGTTCCAGGAGTACCGATTCGGTGATCTCGAGTTCGAGCCGATCAGCCCGGATTCCGACGAGATCGAGGGTCTGGGCCACGCGATCCGTAAGGCCCTCCTGCAGGAATTCCGCCGGAGAGAGATTTACGGCGATCGTGTAGTGCGGCGGCCAAGTCATGGCCGCCCGGCAGGCCCGCTCCAGCAGCCATTGGCCGATTTCGCTCATCAGGCCGTCCGCTTCGGCCATGGGAATGAAAACGTTCGGCGGAATGTCGCCCACCAGGGGGTGACGCCACCGCAGAAGCGCTTCGAAGCCGACGATCGAGGAGGAGGTGGGCCTTGCGAACGGTTGGTACTCGATGAAGAACTGTCCCTCCTGAAGCGCGGTGCGCAGGCTTCGACGCAACATTTCCCGCTGTTCGAGCACGATCAGCATCGAGCGCGTGAAGGTCCTTGCCCGGCTGCGGCCATCCTTCTTTGCCGCGTAGAGCGCGATGTCCGCGGCCTTCATCAAGTGCTCGACCTCGTTCCCGTCGTTGGGCGCGACGGCTATGCCGACGCTCGCACCGACAAAGACGGTGATGCCGTCGACGATGAATGGTGCCCTGAAGGCGTTGACGAGCGCGTCGGCCAGACGCTCGGCCTCGCGTGGCTGATCCGATCGCCACTGGATGACGGCGAACTCGTCGCCCGCCAGCCGATACGCGACCTCCCGATCCCCGAGCACGCTCTTGATCCGTTCCGCCGCCATCTTGAGGACGATATCGCCGGCGCCGTGGCCGAGCGTGTCGTTGACCGGCTTGAAATCATCGAGATCGATTTGCATGAGGGCCAGCCGCGCGACCCCTGGCACGGGCAACGCGCTGCGCAATTGATCGCTGAATTGCCGCCGGTTCGGCAGCCCGGTCAGGACGTCGTGGGTCGCCTGGTGAAGGAGAAGTGCGCGGTCGCTTTCGCTCTGGCTCGACGTCTCGCGGCAGGTGGAACTCCGGTCCGATTCACTGACGCCGATGCCGCGGGCGCTGCGAAAGATGATGAGAGTGCGACGACTTCCGGTCGCAACATCGGCGATCTCGACGGTGCGCGGCAGTCCGCTTGCGGCGACGAATTCGACGGCGGACTTCGGACCGGGCGCCAGCAGCTCTGGATAGATGTGCCAGAGGGTCGTTTCGACAAGGGAATCGACAGCGTATGTTTTCCTGTGCGTCGCCGAGCAGTCGACGAGGTGGAAGCTCTCGTCATACAGAGAGACGAGCTCTTCCGTATCGGCGATAAAGCCACTCTCGGCGAGAGATGAAGCAGACATCGTGGCGTCCGCGTCCGGCATCCTGGTCCTCCATACGCTTCCCGTGTGCCTCGTCCGAGGGTCTCGGTCCTATCCAGCCTCCGTTCTATTCGGCCAGCGGCCCGTGGCTTTGACCCAGGTCAATATCGTCTCGACGCAGTTGTCCATTCACAAATTATCGCGGAAGGTGTCGCGGTCAATGCCGGTCGCGCACCGAGATATGGATATCCACTCTGCCGTTGCGGCGTATCGGCAACCGCGCAGGGACGATCACACACCCGCGTTTTCGTAAGACTCGCCGTCGAAACTGGCAATTTTGAGGGTTGTCCCCGGCTAACTCCCGACGGAAAGTTGAATCGATAGCCGGGCAAAGCAGACCGGCGCTCGCTCAGGTAGTAGGATCGCGCGAGGAACGCTTGTGTCAGCAGGAAGGAGACATCGTCCGAAATTGCGCCGCGGCCGCTTAGGCATGATGAGGGGGCCATCGGCATGATCCTCAATCATCGGCTCACACGTATCACCGTGGGCATCCTGCTCGTGGCGCTCGCAACTGTCGTGCTGCTGCCTGGATTGACGGGCTTTACCAGCCTTGATGGAACGGTCAACGCGCGCTTCGCCGTCATAAACGCGCCGATCGACGGTGAGATCACGAGGCCGGCGCCCAAGATCGGAACCCCGGTGACAGAGGGGGAAACACTCGCCATCATCAGCAATACGCGTGTCAACAGGGCAATTCTTGCGTCGCTGCGGGCCGATCACCGCACCGCCGTCGAGCGTGTCGCGGCACTGCGACAGGAGCGGAACGAACTCGTCCGATTCCGCGACGAATTGGCGGGTCGGCTCGACATCTTCCAGAACGCGACAGTCGCCAGTCTCGAACGCGAGCTCCGGATTCTGCAGAAACGAGTCGAGGTGTCGCGCGCGCAGGATGTCGTGGCAAAGGTCGATCTCGACCGTCGGCAGGAACTGGAGTCGAAGGGGATCTTCACCCGCAAGATGGTGGAAGCGGCGGAAGCAGCCGGTGCGGCCACCGGCGGCGAACTCGAGATCAGCAACTTGACCGTGGAATTGCTGCGGCAACGCCTCGACGCCGTGCGCCAGGGCATATTCGTCCTCGGCGACGGCCAGAACGATGTGCCCTATTCCCGCCAACGCCAGGACGAGGTGCTTGTACGCATCGGCGATCTCAATACGCGCATAGCCGAGAACGAGGCGAGGGCAAGCCAGGCCGCGCAGCAACTCGCCGAGGAGAAGAGGCGGGTTCGCAGTCTCGAATCGGCAACGATCCCCTCCCCATTCGATGGCGTCATCTGGAGCAGGAGCATCGTCAGCGGCTCCAATGTCGTCTTGAACAACGAGATGATGCGCATCCTCGATTGTCGTGAACTGTTCGTCGACATCCTCGTTCCGGAGGTCGACTACGACGAAATCTATCCCGGTCGCGAAGCGGAGGTCCGGCTCTTCGGACGCGCAGATGTCTTCAAGGGTCAGGTGCAAGCGGTCAAAGGTTCCTCCGCCGTCGTCGAAAAGGACTCGCTTGCCGCCGACGAGCCTGAAACCGACGAGCGCAATGCCCGGATTCGCATCCTGCTGCCGCCGTCCGCCCTCAGCAGCGACTTCGCCAATTTCTGCCAAGTGGGACGGACGGCGCAGGTGCGCATTTCCAAGCATAACCTCCGGCTCACGCAGTGGATCAAAGGCCTGTGGTTCAACCTCTTCTAGCGCTGGCGCCGACCTTGCTGGTCGTTGCCTTCTTTCTTCTCGGCCCTTTCAACTGGTCGCGCCACCGGACCTGGGCACGGGCAATCACCTGCGCCTTCGTCGCCGCCGTCGCCTTGCGCTACATGGTCTGGCGCTTCACCGAGACCGTCCTGCCCTATCCCAATGACGGCGCCAATTTCTATTGGGTGTGGATCGTCTTCATCGTCGAGATCCTCGCCTTCACCGAGGTTATGCTGTTTCTCATCCTGATGAGCCGCTATGTCGATCGCAGCGTCGAGGCCGACCGCCTCGGACAGTCCTTCTTCGCACGAAGGGACGGCGAGCTGCCGACCGTCGACGTTTTCATACCCACCTACAACGAGCCTCTCGACGTTCTCGAAAGAACGATCGTCGGGGCGCTGGCGCTCGACTATCCGAAGGACAAGCTCAAGGTCTATGTGCTCGACGATGGCCGGCGCGACTGGCTCAAGACTTTCTGCGAAGGGCGCGGCGCAATCCATGTGACGCGGACCGACAACGCGCATGCCAAGGCCGGCAATATGAACAATGGATTGCGCGTAAGCTCCGGCGACTTCATCGCCGTCTTCGATGCCGACTTCGTGCCCTATAGCAACTTTCTCAGGCGCACATTGCCCTTCTTCTCGGACGAGACGATCGGCATCGTGCAGACACCGCAACATTTCTTCAACGTCGATCCGGTACAGTCCAATCTCGGTCTCGAGAACATATGGCCCGACGAGCAGCGCCTGTTCTTCGACGAGATTGCGCCAAGCCGCGACGGCTGGAACGTGAGCTTCTGCTGCGGCTCCTGCTCAATCGCCCGCCGCAAGGCGGTCGACGCAATCGGCGGTTTCCCGACCGAGTCGATCACCGAAGACCTGTTGACCACGCTTTCGATGCTCAACAGGGGCTACAAGACCCGCTATCTCAACGAACGGGTGTCGATGGGTCTGGCCGCCGAGAACCTCACCGGCTATTTCGTTCAGCGCGAGCGCTGGTGTCAGGGCGGCATTCAAACGCTCTACCTGCACAATGGCCCCTTGCGCGGGCCGGGGCTCTCGCTCTTCCAGCGGATCATGTTCCTGCCGATGTCGTGGCTGGTTCAATATCTGGTCCGCTTCATCATCCTCCTCGTCCCGGTCGCCTACCTCTGGTTCGGCGCTCTACCGCTCTACTTTACCGATGTCGCCGACTACGTCTCGAACCAGGTGCCGGTCCTGGCGGCCTATTTCCTGCTGATGCTGTGGATCACGCCGACGCGCTACCTGCCGGTGGTCTCCAGCGCCGTCGGCACTTTTTCGACCTTCCGCATGCTGCCGACCGTTCTTTCGAGCTTGGTGCGGCCGTTCGGCAAGCCCTTCAAGGTGACGCCGAAGGGCAGCGGCAACGAGGAGCGCGCGTTTGACGCTTATACTTTCACCTGGATTGCCGGATTCATTATCGTCACGGCGCTCGGCCTCCTGATAAACATCGTCCCGGAAACCGCGCAGACAAACGGATCGTTTTCGGCGATCGCGGTGCTTTGGTCGGGGATCAACATAGTCGTGCTCGTCATCGCTTCGCTTATTTGTTTCGAGAAACCGCGGCGGTTGCTCCAGGCCTTCCGGCTCGACGAGGCGGTGGACGTCGACGGCACCGGCGGGCGCCTGGTAAGCCTTTCCCTGGACAAGGCGGTGGTTGCGGTTCCGACGCAGGCGCGGTTCAAATCGACTCGCGTCATCTTGAAGCTCGAAGGCTTCGCGCCCCTCGAAGCGGAGCTGAAGCAGGTGACCCAGAGGCGCGGGGACATCACCCGCTCGGGCGACGAGCGGCGATATTACCTTCACTTGCATTTCGATCTGCGCGGGTTCGAGCGGGACAGGATGATCATCAAGCTCTACACCGGACGCTATTCCCGAGACATTCCCGATATCGACAAGGTCGCCGTGTCCGTGAACCTGTTGCTGCGTGCTTTCGGGCGCACACGCACTGCATCCTAATCGGGAGCCGCGGGAGAGCGCCTCTTTCAGAGGGCGCAGGGAACAGCAGAAGGGGCAGCCCGCGTCGGCCGGTGTGATGATCAGGCGGCATTCCCGCAGCCCCGGGCCGACACCGCTTCACAAAGAAATGCACCGTGTATCGGCGACTTCCGCGTAATACCGCCACACTTGTTACTCCCACCGATCCCATTCCGGTGCGAAACTAGCTCACGACCAAAATGAGCAATGAGCTGCGAAAATTCGCCCAAACGAGGAGGTCTGAGCCATGCCTACATCAGCCGAGAGCGGACGGAAGGGCGGACAGCCTGTCATGCATACACCGCCGGTCGTATCGCCGCAGGAGTGGGAGGCCGCCCGAAACGAGCTGCTCGTGAAGGAAAAGGCCCTGACCCGCGCCCGTGACGCGTTGGCCGCCGAGCGGCGGCGAATGCCGTGGATGGCCGTGGAGAAGACCTATGCCTTCGAGGGACCTCAGGGCAAAGTGAGCCTCATCGATCTGTTCGAAGGTCGGCGCCAGTTGATCGTCTACCGCGCCTTCTTCGAGCCGGGCGTGTTCGGCTGGCCCGACCACGCCTGTCGAGGCTGCTCCATGGTGGCCGACCAGGTCGCCCATGTCGCGCATCTGAACGCCCGCGACACCACCCTCGTCTTCGTCTCGCGTGCACCTCAGGCGGACATCGCGCGGCTGAAGGCGCGGATGGGCTGGGAGATGCCGTGGTTTACCATCACGGACAGGTTCGACGCCGACTTCGGCGTGGACGAGTGGCACGGCACCAACGTGTTCTACCGCGACGGCGACCGCGTGTTCCGGACCTATTTCATCAACAACCGCGGCGATGAGCAAATGGGGAGCACCTGGAACTACCTGGACATCACGCCGCTCGGCCGGCAGGAGGTCTGGGAGGACTCTCCCGAGGGCTATCCTCAGACGCCAACCTACAAGTGGTGGAACTGGCACGACAGCTACGTCGCAGACGCAGCGCCCGACGAAAAGTGGGTCGAGGTGTCGGACGCCGGAGAGGCGGCGTTCCGGAACCAAAACCCGAGCACGAAAGGATGAGGCCGGCCTTCGGCGGATGCGACGGGCGGCGACAGCCGGTCTAAGGGGTCCGCGATCGGCCGCGCCAACAGGGCCGCGCATGGCACACACTCGCCCGCAGAACGAAATCGGGAACGCGGTGGCGTCGTTTGAGGCGAACCGAAGGCCGCTCACAGCGCTCCGGTCAGTTCGAGGGTCTGGTAGCCGGCCAAAAGCGTGATCAGGGATCCGACAAGCCGCAGGAGCATTTTCTCCCGTAATGTCTTGACCATCCAGCCAGCCAGTGGCGCTGCTAAAACGCCCCCGACGATCAGCCCGCCTACGGAGGTCAGATAATCGCGGAATTCGCCGGCTTCCACCCAGTGACCGGTCACGATCGTGGCGAGGAAGCTCAGCGACACTGAAAGGGCAATCAGGAACTCGCTCGCATTGACGGTGCCGATGACCAAACGCGGCTGGCCGCCCGCGCCGAGCAGACCGGTGGTGGCGACAGGACCCCAGCCGCCTCCGCCTGCCGCATCCAGGAATCCGGCGGTTGCGCCGAGCGGCGCTACGATCCTCAGTTTCACCGGGTTGGTGGGAATACGATAGAACGACCGATATAAGAGCCAGCTCCCGATGACGGCGAGATAGGCTGTCACGAACGGCTTTACCTGATCTCCGTCAAACGAGGTGACGACGAAGGCGCCGAGCATACTCCCGCAGACACCGAAGGGGATCAGCCGCCGGAACAGTTTCCAGTCGATGTTGCGATGATAAAGATGAGCCGATCCAGAAGCGGCGGTGGTGAACAGTTCCGCAGCATGAGCGGATGCCGATGCTTGCGCCGGTGGCACGCCGAAGGCGAGGAGCACCGTCGAGGAGATCACGCCGTAGGCCATCCCAAGAGCACCGTCGACCGCCTGGGCCAGAAACCCGACTGCCGCGAACAGTAGAAATTCTTCCATGAGAGGCTCCGCTTATGAATCGTTTGGCCTACAGCGCCGTGCGTCTTTTCAGACGCACAAAGGACGCTGTAGCACTTTGAATTGCTGCATGTTTTTGTCCTTAAATCGGGTACGATTTAAGGAAACATGCAGTAGCGCATAACGAAGCCTCACATGTGCAATGGCACACGGAGGCTTCTTCGCTCGACCAAGTTGCGGTCGCGATGCTCTTGGCACGCAAGAAAACGGACCATGCGTCGGGCTTGTTCCGCGAGTGCGGCTCGATAGAAGCGTGCTCCCTCCAGAATGCACGTTAATCGTATGATCTATCCCGGTGGTCTCGGGCTTCATTGAACGCTACTGCATGTTTCCTTAAATCGTACCCGATTTAAGGACAAAAACATGCAGCCATTCAAAGTGCTACAGCGTCCTTTGTGCGTCCGAAAAGACGCACGGCGCTGTAGCCGCTCAAGGTGCGGAGCCGCCGCATCCGCGAATACATGGGCATACAAAAGCCTCGCCCGGCCGACACATCGCCAATACATGCCTGCGCTGAAATCACGACGGCTTCGAGACGAAGGCTCGACCAAGTCATGAAAGGATGACCCTATGAAAAACACTCGGATCATGGCCGCTGCGTTGCTGATCGTCGGCAGCGGATTGATGCTGGCCGCAGCGCAGGCTCAGCAACCGGGGCTCCGGCGCACCGATCTCCTGCAGCACGATCTCAGCGTGCCTGCGCGCGAGGTCGACCAGGTGCGCGTCGACTTCGACCCGGGCGCCGTCTCCATCAAGCACTCCCATCCGGGCGAAGAGGTCGCCTATGTCCTCGAAGGCTCGCTCGAGTATCAGCTCGAGGGTAGATCGCCGGTCACGCTTCATGCCGGCGAAACCTTGTTCATTCCGGCCGGAGTGGCCCATGTGGCAAAGAACGTCGGCAACGGCAACGCATCGGAGCTCGCGACGTATATCGTCGAAAAAGGGTTGCCGCTCGTCGTTCCGGTCGAGTGAACCTTTCCCGCGTTGGTCCTGATCGGCTCACATTGCATGCCAATAGGCCGCGACTGACTGCTCGTCTTTCGCAAGCCTTCGATCGCGAAGGATCGCACGAACTTTTCTTGCCGCCTTTGCTTCGCAGGCTACCCACGCAAATCGCTTCCGCGAAGCATCCGGAATGTCTGCGGTGGCGATCGCCTGCACGAGGTCACCCCGACAGTCGCCACCGCTCGCGTTCCGGTACAGCCATTTGACCTCGACTGCCGCCGGGCTCGTGAAGGGTATTACGTCCGCCGAAGTCGCAACCTCGATGATCACCGTTGCAGTCGTGGTTTCGTCGAGCGATTCCAGAATGCGGGAAATCGCCGGCAGAGCAGTCTCGTCTCCGGCAAGAAGATACCATTGCGCCTCGACGAGGCCGCCACCGCTCGGGCCTGCGGCTCCGATCACGTCACCGCGTTTCGCGCGCCTTGCCCAACAGCAACCGGGGCCTTCCGCATCGTGCATGAGGAAATCGATGGCGATTGTGCTGCTTGCCGCGTCGACGGAGCGGATCGTGTAGGCGCGCCAGATGGGCCTGATGTCGGACCGTGGCGCCCCTTGTCGGCCCTGCTGCCACGCATGTTGTTCGGCGATCTCCCGGAGATTGAAGAGGAGCCGCAAATGCATGTCGCGCGATGTGGCGAAAAGGCCCGCGTCCGCTACACGAAAGCTCACTCGCCTCAAGCGCGGCGTGATATCTGCGACACTGTCGACCGTGAGGATGGAGAAGCTCGGCGGCAACTGGCGTTGAAGACCGCTCTCGCTCCACTCGATCCGAATTGTTCGAGCGTCGGGACCATCCGTGACGGCGCCCTCGAGCCACACTTTGACGAAATAGAGGGCCTCGAGGTCGGCGGCGGAAACATCCGCTTCAACGCCGCATTCCGTCAGCCTCAATGTTCCCGACACTGCCGCGAGTTCGACGAACAAGCTGCCGCCCGAGAGGCGGGTATCGACGTCATGCTCGAGCAAGTGTTCGTGCAGGTGCTCGAAGAGGCGCTCGGGCTTCTCCGCTATGATTTTCGCCTGCAGACCGTAAGGAAACCCCCTCATGAGTCCCTCCCGTCCTGAGCGGCGGTCGGGTGCCATAGCCGGTTCGTAAAGAAGTGCTGTCTGGAGATCGACATGATCGCCGCCCGTTTTGTCGGCAGGTCGACGCTTCTTATGTGAGCGAATCCCGAGCGTTGCAGGTTTCGGAGCTGGCGGTGATGCTTCGCGCTCGGTTCCTGCACGATCCGCTCGGTTCGCGGGTCGTCGAGGAACATCAGATGCAGAAGAGAAGGCAGCCAGGCCGTGAACCAGGGCTTTCCGCGAAAGGACTCCTCTCCGACGATGACGTGGCAGCCGCGATCGTAGTCGCCGGCACTGCAGAAAGGCCCGATCAGATCTTCCTTCGCCCAGTAAATCTCGAAATACGAGAAGGGCCGTTCGTCGAAGCGGCCGATGAGAGGAATGATATGCGGATCGGCGAACATGCGCTCCAGATACCGCCGGTGGTCGGTTTCGCTTCCTGCCTCGTTCCAGAATTCGTCCACCCTCGGATCGTTCATCCAGCGATGAACGTCAGGCAGGTCGTCGAGGGTTGCGATATGGAACGACAGCGTGCCGGAGAGCCATGGTATGAACCTGGCATAGACACATCCGGCCGGCTTCGGCGGCCGCAGAGGGTGTTCGGCCTTTCCGTCGAAGACGTCGCGTCGGGGGAAGGCGAATGAGGGCGAGCCCGTCCAGATCTCAGGCATCTGCCAGAACATCTCGGCAAACACCGATCGCGGCACAACGGCGCTCTCGACCACAAGGCCGCGCTCATTCAATCCTGGCAGCAGGGGCTGCCAGCCGTCCCCCTCGAGTGAGACGGAGACCATTTCCCGTTTCGTGGCGAACAGATATTCGAAAACGGCCGAGGCGAGCCGCAAGTCATCGACGACGCCGCCACGGAGGTCCGCAACGGTCAGCGCCCCGTCCCTGAGCTTAAAGATCGCGCGATCGTTGCTGGCCGCCGTGACCGACAAGGTGGACCCCGCCTCCGACACCTCCACCGGCCCGCACGCGTGGAGCTGGAGGGATCGGAACCCGCCGCCGCGAATGTGAGCCTCGCGGCTCTCGCCCGGCGGCGAATTGCGCTCTCCTTGATGGGCCTGGTCCATCAGAAGACTTTCGTCAGCGAGACTGCGAATGTACGTCCGCGGCCCTTGTAGTCGAATATGGATTCGTCGGCCAAAGCGCCATAAAGAGCCTTGGCGCGCGAGCCCCAGACCGTGGTGTAGTCGGTGTCGAAGACGTTATGGATGCCGAAATTCAAAGTGGTGTCCGTGTTCTCGAAAGTGTAGCCGCCGGTCAAATCGAAGAGCGTGTAGTCATCGATCGTGAAGCCATCGGCATCGGTGAGCTCGAAGACGTGCTGGCCGGCGAATTTCAGGCTGAGGGAGTCGTTGGTCCAGCCGACATAACCGCCGAGCTTCGAGACGCTCGCGCTGCCGACGGAGTCCTTTTCCCAGCCGTCGTCGCCTTTGACCTCCGTTCTCACCCAATGGCCCAGCATTCCCACGTCGAAACCGTGGTCGAGCTTTACGCCCGCCTTTCCTTCAACGCCGTAGACGCGTCTCTCCTGATCGACGACCTCGACCGCAAGGGTCGAGCGATTGAGATTGATGGAGCGGTCGGAGAACGAGTAGTAAGCCGCGGTTTCGAGATTGTAGGTGCCGTCGTCAAGACGATAGCCGATTTCGAACGAGTTGGTCTTGATCGCTTCCAGCGCCGAATCGCCGACATTCACGCTGTTGAGCAGCGTGTAATGTCCGCCCGATAGCGAATAGACGCCAACGCCGTAGTACCTGGCGGGATCCGGCAGTTCGAAGCCCTGGCTGAAGTTGGCGTAAACCTGCTGCGTATTGGTCAGCTGGTAGGTCGCGCCGGCACTGAACAGGGCGGCATCATAGTCGACTTCGCCGCCCGGTATGGCATCGGCGGATGTCGCACGTCCCTGAAGGATGGCGATCTGCTGCGCCGCACCGACGAAATCGGACACCTCGGTCTTGACGAATTGGTAGCGGACGCCGCCGTTCAGCGTAAGCTTGTCGGTCGCGTCGTAGCTGGCCTCCGCAAACCCGGCAACGGTCGTAACATCGATATCCGGATAGAGACCGGTGATGCCGATCGTGTTGAAATCCAGACCCCCGCTGCTTGCGGCCGTCCCAAGGTCGAAGATGTTCTGACGCGACTTGAACGAATCCCGATCGGCATCGATGCCATAGGTGATCTTCAACTGGTCGGTGGGTTCAGCGATCAGCGCGGCCCTGATGCTGTAATAGTCGGTGTCTTGCGAACTACCGAAGAAATAAAGGCCGGTATCGTTCGTAACATTAGGGAAGGGATGGAAACGGATTTTCTCGTTTCTGTAAGCGCCTTGCAGCAACAGTTGCTGCCCGAAAACGTCGTCATCGGTGTAGGTGACGTTGAACATCGAACGGCGCGTTTGAGGATTGAAGTCGGACTCGTATCCCTCACGCGTTTCGAACAAGCTGGGATTGCCGAGCAGCGCTCCAAGGCCAGGCCCGTAATAAAGCCCGTAATCCGACTCCTGCTTGCTGTCGAAATATTGCCCGGAGAATTCGAGCCGGCGGCCCTCGTCGATCTGGTAACCGATCGACCCCATCACGTCGATGCGCTCGTTGAAGGCCGTGGAGGTCTGCGTGATGTCGGGGATCAGGATCGTGCCGCTGCCGTCGTAAAAGGCGCCGGTCTTGTTGCCGGCGATCGAGAGGCGGGCATCCCAATTGTCGCTATTATAGGTGACGGCGCCCGCCGCGTTGCGGTCGAAATCCTGGCTGCCGGCAAAGCCGCTGCCCATGCCGCCGGTCACTTCCGCATGAAGCCCCTGCTCTGCGTCCTTTCCCTTCTTGGTGATGATGTTGATGATGCCGCCGGTGGCGTTTCCGCCATAGATCGCGGTCGCCCCGGACAGCACCTCTACCCGCTCGATATTGAAGGGATCGATGGCATCGAACTGGCGGCTCAGCGAACGCGCCGAATTCATCGAGACGCCGTCGATGAGGATCAGCGGCGGCCGGCCGCGCAGATTCTGCCCGAAGGATGTGCGCGCGCCCTCGCTCGCGGGATCGAAGCTTGGGACCTTGTCGCCGAGAATCTGCTGCAGCGTCTTGCCGGAGCGGGCCTCCGCCTGGATCTCATCCGAATCGACGACGTAGATGGTGCGGGCGATTTCCGATATCTGCTGGGGCGATCGGCCGCCGGTTACGACGATCTCTTCCAGGTTTGTCGCAGCCTCGGCCTGATCGGTTCCCTCCTGGGCAAGCGCACTCGTACCAACCGCCACTGCTACGGCGAAGACGTAAAGGCCAACGCCGCCATTCTCATTCTTACCCATAACGCCCCCTGCGCGCAGAAAATTGCCGCCGCGGACAGCGGGCAATCCGCAAATACAAGACTATTTAAGTCATGTTTTATGGGCTATGGGTGTTCGCCGCTTGGATAATGGCGAACCTCATTTGGACGGATGCGAACGTCAACAGGAAAGGCTGGCCACGACATGGAGATAATCCGACCCCTGAAATTCGGCACGCTTTCTCTGCCGGATCACGAAAGCAGACTCGTTTGCAGGAGCATTCTCCTGGACATGCTCGGAGAGGCGACGATCGCCACGGACGAGGGCGATCTGGCCGGTTTGACCGGATTGTTCTGGCGATATGTGTCTCTTTCGCTGGCAACGGTCTACTTCCCGAAAAAGCCGCTTCGCCTGGCGGCAAACGGCGTGAGTGATGCCGGCATCGTGATCATGCGCGCAATGGACGGTCCGCTTGTCGTGCATCATCGCCGCAAGCAGGTGAAGACGCCTCGCGGAGACGTGATCTTTCTTCCCGCCGAGGCGTCGTCCGAAATCACCCTGCCGGAAGGCGGTCGTTTCGATTGCGCGCACCTTCCCGCCTATGCAGTTGCCGCGGTGCGCGGCGCTTTGAAGCCGGTGATGATGCAACCGCTCGCGGCGGATTGCCTGCCGCTGCAACTGCTGACGAACTATGCCGGCTATCTGCTAAGACAGGAATATCAGAGCGAGGAGCACGCGGGCATGATGGTCGCCCATTTCTACGATCTTCTGCCGGTGCTTGCCGAGCATGTCGGCAATATGGGGCCGCGAGACGCGCCGCAGAACCGCATGGCCTCGATCAAGAGGTTGATCGAGCAGAATCTCGCAAACGGCTCCTTCTCGATCACCGACGTGGCGCAGGCCGAGGGCATCACACCCAGAGCAATCCAGAAGTTCTTCAGCCGGGAGGGAGCGACTTTCTCTCGCTATCTGCTCGGCCGGCGGCTGGCGCTTGCGAAGGACCTCATCCTGGCGGAAGGCAACTCCACCTCGATCAGCCAGATCGCCTACAATGTCGGCTTCAACGATCTTTCGTACTTCAACCGCACTTTCAGGAGCCGCTATGGCGTACGCCCCTCCGACCTGCGCCGGCTCGCCGCCATGGCAGCCTGAAAAGTGCCGGCTCCAAATGCAAAGGGCCGCCCAGACGGCAGCCCTTCCTATTCTTCGCAGTTTGAACGCAGCTATGCCGCGTTGCTGCGCTTCTCGAAGGCGACCAGTGGATTGTCCACCATACCCTGGAAGTCCGGGACCGGGCGCTCGTCGTCATCGGCATAGCCATGCGTGAACAAGCGAACCCGATTCAGGCAAAGGCGCGGATATTCGTCGCCGAAGAGATCGAAGATCGCGAAACGGGATTCCATCTCGGGGAAGCGTCTTTGATACCTGAGCACCGCGTCGCGCACCAAGGCCCAAAAAGCGGCTTCGGAGAGGCCGGAGCGCCGATCGAGCAGGACCGACATGTAGCGGAAGACGCAAATGAAGAGCGTCGTTTGGATGAAGTGGATCAGGAAGTCGGCGGGCAGGCACAGGAGGACGGCCCGAACCTTCTCCGGCATGCTGGCGGTTTCGGGAAATTCCTGGTCGCAGACGATGACGTCGTCGATGAAGTCGCGCAGCGCCAGGCGTTCCGGGCGGCCATCCTTCAGAATGAGCGTCGCATTCTGGCCGTGCGCCGAAAAAGCCAGGCCGTGCTTCGCAAGCAGGTGGAAAACCGGGGGGATGACGACATCGAAGAAGCGCGCCATCCATTCCGATACGGTAATGCCTGCTTTCTCCGCCAGTGCCTGTATGACCGGCTTGCCATCCGTGCCGGCATGCAGGAGGGCGGCAAGCGGCATGCCCCTCTCGCCAGGCCTCAGATGTGCGGCCAGGCTGTCGCGCCACAGGCAGCCGAGCATCTCGTTGAACTGATAGGGCGCGCCTTCGATCCGGGAGAATTGTGGATGCACATAGTGCATGCCCGCCCGTTCGCCGAGCAGGACGAGGCCGCACTCCTCCGACAGGAAACGATCCCTGACCAGCAGCTCGTCGAGCCACGTCGTCAGCGGCGCCGCCGTCAACGCGCGCTTTCCGGGAATGCCTCGGTAGACGGCCGTATTCAGGATGGTCATGCACAGTTTCAACGTCGATTTCTCCGGATGGGAGATGTTCGACAAAGTCCGCACGGATTGCTGCGGCAGGTAGAGATCGTCTCCCTTGCCGAGCAGCATTATATGTCCGGAGGCGATGTCGGCGGCGAAATGCGGCACGATCATGTGGTCCCACTGCCAGGGATGGACCGGCATCATGTAGTGCGTTTCGGTGGAGCCCCCATGCGCGGCGAGTTCGGCGCAGAACGCATTGTAGCGCGACACGCCGACAGCCTCGCGGACAAGCCCCTCGTTCGTGAGCGTAGGTTCTGCGACGAAAGAGGCGTGATCCTTGTTCACACCGAGCCAAAGCACCTCCGTCGGCGTCTGGTTTTCCGGCGTAAAGGCGAGATAGTCGGAATAGCCGAGCCCGATCCGACCTTTGCTGACGGTGACCCAGGGGTGGCCCGTGGTCTCGCCTTCCATGCGAATGTCGTCCAACTCCGCAAGCTCCGCACCGGTCTTCGATGCCCGGGCGGCGATATGCGCATCTGCGACGAGCGTATTGCCGAGCTCCTTGATGAAATGCGCGACCGTCATCGGCTTGACGCCGATCTCCGGCAGCACCTCCGCGCAGAAGGCAAGCGGGTCGTGGATGAGGACGTCGCTGCCGCCCTCTCTCTTGACGATGCTCGCAGGATCGACCGAGAGGTTGTCGAAGACATAGCGCTTGGCTCTGAAGCGATACCGAACCTCGCCGATATCGAAACGGTAGTGTCCCGGTTTTTCCTCTTCGACGCCGAATACGCGTTCGTAGGCGAACTCCTCGATGACCTTGGCCAAAAGCCGTCCGGAGACCTGCTGCCAGAGTTCCTTGGAAAAGGCGCCGGGAAGAAGGGGATCATGACGCATGGGCATAGAAATCTCCTGAAATCGAGGACGGGCCGGTCTGGTGGGAAGGCAGGCCGAAGTTCTGGAAGGACGCCGGCGCGCTCACCCGGTAGTGCTCGCGGCCGAGAAGCTGGTTGACGATGACGGCGTTGCGGAAGGCGCCGAGGCCGAGATCGGGCGCGCCGACGCCGTGATGGAAGGTTTCGGCGTTCTGCACGAAGACATTGCCCGTGCCGCCATCGCTGCGGCGCGCGCGGAAGTCCTCGCCGACGATCAGGTCGCCCCGATCGCAGGTTTCGAGAACGCCGCCCTTGAGCCTGTCCAGCCATTCCGGCCAGGCGTGCCGGTAGCCGGTCGCGGCAACGATCGCGTCCGTCTCCACGGTCGCCTTCTCGTCGAGATGGTTGTGGGCGATGCGGATGCGCAATGCTCCCGACGATCCTGCGCCCTCCAGCGTCTCGACCTCGCAATTGGAAAAGAGCGAGAGGCCGGGGTCGCGTCCGCCGACCGAGCGTTCGTACATGAGATCGAAGATCTCGCCGATGGTCGAAAAGCTGATGCCTTTGTAGAGCAGGCCCTGGTTCGCGACGATCTCGCGGCGCCTGCCCGACGCGATCTGATGGAAATGGCGCATGTAGTCGGGCGTGAAATATTCGAGCCCGAGCTTGGAGTATTCCATCGGGAAGAAGCCCGCCGAGCGGGTAATCCACTGGATCGAGGCGCCGGCGGCGACCATGTCGGGCGTGAGCTCGTTGTAGAGCGCAAGCACGCACTCGGCGGCGCTTTGCCCGGAGCCGATGACGGTGACGCGGCGCCGTTTCGCAAGCTCGATCCGCCGTTTTCCGAACTCGCTGGAATGGAACAGCGGGGCTGTTGTCTTGATCCGCGCCCATTGCGGCAGGAGGGGAGCCGTACCCACGCCGATCGCGATGTTGCGGCTTCGATAGTGCTGCTTTCCGCCCGAGGCGGTGCGGCTTTCGACGACGAAGCTATCGGACGCCGCATCGTGCGTCACGTCGACCACGTCCTCGCCGAAGCGGCAGGAGGCAAGCTCATGCGAAGCCCAACGGCAGTAGTGGTCGTATTCCTGCCGCGGGATCATGAAGTTCTCGTAGAAATAGAACTTGTACAGGCGATCGTGCACGGCAAGATAATTGAGGAAGCTCAAACGATGGGTCGGGTCCGCCATGGTCACGAGGTCGGCCATGAAAGGGACCTGCAGCGTCGTTCCGGGAAGGATGAGCCCCTCGTGCCAGCGAAATGCGGGCTTGCGCTCGAGGAAGACGCTCGAGAGGTTTTCGTGGGAGGAGAGAAGAGCCGCAAGGCCGAGATTGAACGGCCCGATGCCGATCCCCGCCAGATCGAAATCCGTCATGACTTATAATCCGAATTGTTGGATGAAGCGTTCCCGGTGGCAAAACATCAGTTTGGCGCGCTTGTCGGGAAGATCGATTTCGCCCTGCTCCTCGAAGGCGCAGACCGGCGCATAGCGAAGCAGACGCCGGGCCGCGACGCTCGGTTCGCCGACAACTTTGCGGGTCTCGGGGTCGTCGAGAAAGAGGAAACGGGTGAAGGCACGGATGACCGCGGGCGCAATGCCGCGGCCGAAAAATGCGGGTTCGCCGACCAGCATGTGCCAGCCCCGGTCCTTCTCCTCGGCCGGATAATAGCGGCCGAGAATATCGTCCTTCGCCCAATAGGCCTCCCAATAGCTCATCGGGGTCCCGTCGACGAAGCCGATATAGGGGTCCTGATGCGGATCGGCGAGATTGGTCTCGATGTAGGCGGCGATGTCTGCGATCGGCTTCGCCATCTTCCATTGCGGCACCACATGCGCCTGGTTCATCCACCGCCACAGGAGCTCCAGATCACGCTCCTTCTCCAGAAGGCGGAAGCTGATCGTCCGCCCAATGTCGGGATCGTAGCGCAAGTAGGCGAACGCCGTGTCCGGCTTGCTGATCTCAAGCATCGGCCAGGGCCTTTTCGGTCTCGAGCAGGGGGTTAGGGATTTCGAGATAGACCGATTGCGTTTCGAGCGGGCCGACAAGCTCGTCCATACGTGCAAGGCGCGTCTTGAGGTTCGCCTTGCACTGCAGGGTCGGCGCCAGCATCTTGCGCACGAGCCGAGAATTCGCGCCCTCCAGCGCCTCAAGCCGCAGCAACTCGCTGCGCAGCATCGAAAGGAGCGCGGTCTCGTCGACAAGTCCTTCCCGCCCGAGCGCTCCGATCATGCCGAGGACCGAGTTGATGAAGGCGTAGTAGAGCAGGCGCTCGTCCACCGCTTCCTCGCCGAAGACGGACTCGCTCGGCTCGCCGAGACCGGGCAGCGCCTCGACAAGCGCCTTGTGCGCGCGCTCATGGTGGAAGAAGCCCTGATTATCGCGATAGAATACGCCGATCGGATAACCGTCCTCGATCTCGATCACGATGTTCTGCTGGTGAGCCTCCATGGCGATGCCGTGGCGCAGATAAAGCCCGAAGACCGGCCGGACGAAGACGGTCAGAAACCGCTCGAACCAGGCTCGCGCAACCGCGTCGAGAGGACGTCCTTCCAGCCGCGCCCGGTTGCGGAGCAAGGCTCCGAGCCGGCTGCCGCGACCCGGCAGGTGCTCGCATAGGGCAGCGAGCAGCGACGCGTTGCGATCGGCATCCGCGCCGGTGAAAGGATTCTCCCGCATCGATACGGAGAGGCCGTCGATCACGGTCCCGTCGACCTTGACGCCCATATAGGCCGGGTCGGGCACGAGCGTCAGTCCCGGATAGACCCGCGAGAAATCCTGCCAGAGCCGATGGCGGCGGAAGCGGTACATGTCGTCGCCACGAAGCAGCTCGCGGGCGAGATTGACGCGGACGGAATTGGTGATGCCGACGCCCAGCGAAAGCTTCAGCATGAAGGGCGCGTCCGGTCGGTAGAGCGAACGCACGGACGACGTCGGGAACCACGGCTTGCCGGCTTCGCCGCAATCGATCAGGCGGCCGTCCGCCGCAAGCGCCGCCACCGCGGGATCCTTCAGCATCTCATCGGCCTGCCACGGATGCACCGGCAGCAGGGCGAAATCTCGTGCGGGCAAACGCGCTCTGATGCCATCGAGATCGTGCCCCATTGCGGTCTTCAGCCACTCTTCGGCCGAAGGCGAGCCCTCGGAATGGCCCGTATGGAAAAGGCGGCGCTCGACGGCGAACCAGCGTAGCGGAAATGCGGCTGCGAATTCCGGTGAATAGCGACGCGATTCCGCCTCCGTCATTCCTTCCCGGCTCTTCGGGCAGGGGTGAATACCGTGGCCGGCAATCAGCCCCTGTTCCGCCGCGACGAAGGAGACCTCCTCCGCGGCGAGACCGGCGAGATCGGCCTGGCGCGCCGCAAGCGCCGCTTCGATGAAGAGCCGACTGGAATGCGTGCGGTTCAGCAGGTCGGCCCGGCCGTCCTTTGCCGCGGCGGAAGGTTCGAGGCGTTCTATTACGGCCGTTATCGCTTCTGCGGCGCCGATCGTCGCCGAGCCGTTTTCGTCGGTCAGCATCACCGGTTCACCGAACAGGTGATGGCCCGTCGGCGAACGATAAAGGACGGGTAGATCGAGGCTGCCGCGGCCGTCCGGGAACGTCACCGTGAAGTGCGACCGTCCGGATTCGTCCGACCAGCGAACGCAATCGGCATATTCGCGCGCCACGCAATTGAGAAGAGAGCGCAGGGTAAGCGTTGCAGCATCATGTGCGTGCATGGTGAGCCTCCAGTTCACGGGCCGTTTCACCGATCGCATCGAGAACACGGTGGACGACGTCGGGGGTTGAACGCGGATTGAGCAGCGTGAGCTTGAAGTGGACGCGACCGTCGACAACGGTCGTCGCAAGCGCCGCGATGCCGGCATGGAAAAGTGCGGCTCGCGTCTTTAGCGTGATCGCATCGGAGAGTTCCGGTCCGCCGGCCGAGACGTAACGGAAGAGCACGGTCGATAGTGACGGCGGCCGAGCGAGGCGCAGATAATCGCGCGCCTCCACCGCCTCCGCCGCAGCACGGGTGTTTTCCAGCGTCTGGCAGATCAATGCGTCGAGGCCGTCGCGGCCGATCGCGCGCATGGTCATGAGAACCTTCAGTGCATCGGCTCTGCGCGTGGTCTGCATCGAACGCTCGACGAGGTTGGGCGCATCGGCGAAGACGGCATTCTCCGGATTGAGGTAGTCGGCCTTGCTCGCAAGCGGGGCGAAATGCGCCCGATCGCGAATGAGAAGCGCACCGCAACTGATCGGCTGGAACAGCATCTTGTGAAAATCGAGCGCGATGGAATCGGCGCGCTCCAGTCCTTCAAGACGGTCGCTGTGGCGGGAAAAGAGAAGCCCGCCGCCATAGGCGGCGTCCACATGCATCCAGAGATTCCGCGCGGCAGCGACATCGGCGATTTCAACCAATGGATCGATGGCGCCGAGATCCGTCGTTCCCGCCGTCGCAACCACGGCAATCGGCATGCGGCCGTCGCCGAGGACCCGCTGCAGGCCGGCTTTGAGCGCCGGCATCGACATCCGGCCCGCTTCGTCCGATGCGATGGAAATGACCGCATCATCCGCAAAGCCCAGGATGGTGGCACTCTTGCGGATGCTGAAATGCGAGTGTTCCGATGTGAGAATAACGCCGGACTTCCGTGCGTCGGCGCCGTAGCGCTCGGCGGCCAGATACAAAACCGTCATGTTCGACTGGCTGCCGCCGCTCGTGAAATTGCCGCTTGCCGAGGCGGGCAGCCCTGCAAGTTCCGTAAGAAATGTGATCACCCGCTCTTCGACGAGCGTGGCGAACGGCGATTGATCCCACGAATCGAGCGACTGGTTGGTGGCCGAGATCAGCACTTCGGCGGCCAATGCGGGCACGGCAACCGGGCAATGAAGATGCGCGATAGCCGCCGGATGACCGACCGTCAGCGCATGCTCGAGCGCCGGCCGCCCTATATCGGCGAGCGCGGCGGCGATCCCTGTTCCGACCTTCGGAAGCGGATCAAGATCGTCAAGAAGCGCGCGCAGTCCCTGAACGCTCGTTCCGGAGTAAAGGCTGCTTGCGGCCGCCGTTCCATGGGCGACCATGTCGACAGCCTGCAGCATCGCGTCTTTGAAAGCCAGACGTGATGGCGTGTCGGTGCCAAGTATCTGATCGGCGTGATCCGCCTCAGCGGCCGGCGCGAGCTTTAATGCGGCGACATTCATGTTCATGCGGCCTTGCGTCCGAGGCGCTCGAACGCGGAGGCAAGGACGCCCGAGACCTGATCGATCTCCTCGTCCGAGATGACAAGCGGCGGCAAGAGGCGCAGCACGCTGCCGTAGCGGCCGCCGGTTTCGAGGATGACCCCGGCGCGGAACACCTCATTCTGGATCATCCGGGCGATCTCCGGGCCATGCGGCGGGTGACCGAGCACATCCGGCCGGCCGGCCGGATCGACGACTTCGACGCCCAGCATCAGCCCTTCGCCGCGCACTTCGCCGATATAGGGCGTCTCAGCCGCGATGCGTTCGAGATTGGCGCGCAGCCTCCGCCCGGCAATCGCGGCGCGCTCGACAAGCCCGTCCCGCTCGATGATCTCCAGCGTCTTGGAGCCGGCCGCCATCGCCAACTGATTGCCGCGGAAAGTGCCCGCATGGGCGCCCGGCTTCCAGAGGTCGAGACCCTCGCGGTAGATCACGACTGCCAGCGGCAGGCCGCCGCCGATCGCCTTCGACAGGACGACGATGTCAGGGATGATGCCAGCCTTCTGGAAGGCGTAGAAGCTGCCCGTGCGGCCGATGCCGCTCTGGACTTCGTCGAGGATCAGCGGAATGCCGAGATCGCGCGTCACGCGGCGGACCGCGCGCAGCCATTCCGCCGGAGCCGGAATGACGCCGCCTTCGCCCTGCACCGCTTCGAGAATGACGGCGGCTGGGAGATTGATGCCGCCCTCGGGATCACGCAGCGCCCGCTCGAAATATTCGGCGGCAAGGCTCGCGGTTTCCTCCCCTCCCCGGCCAAACGGGCAACGATAGGCATAGGGGTAGGGAAAGAAATGCGCACCCGGCACGAGTTGGCCGACCTGTGCCTTCGGTCCGAGCGAGCCCATGAGGGAAAGCGAGCCCTGCGACATGCCGTGATAGGCGCCGCGGAACGAGATTACATCGGTGCGGCCGGTCGCGGTCTTTGCAAGCTTGATGGCGGCCTCGACGGCATCCGTGCCGCTCGGCGAGCAGAACTGGATTCTGGCTTCCTCCCGCAACCCGGAGGGAAGGGTGTCGAAGACGTCGGCGACAAACTGGTCCTTTACCGGCGTCGTCAGATCGAGAGTGTGGAGCGGCAGTCCGGAGCTGAGCACCTCCTGCAGCGTCTCGATCACCTCCGGGTGATTATGGCCGAGCGCTAGCGTTCCGGCGCCCGCGAGGCAATCGAGATAGGTTCTGCCGTCGACATCGGTGACCGTGCAGCCGAAGGCCGATTTCAGCGCAACGGGAAAGCGCCGCGGATAGCTGCGGGCATTCGACTCTCGTCTCGCCTGTCGGTCGAGATAGAAACCATTGGTGGCGCGTGCGGAAGCATCCATGAGATCAACTCCGTTCATGATTTTCCGTTGAGGTCTGGCGGCGGGCTCAGGCGCCCGACAGAGCGGGTGCCGGCCGCGCCTTGATCCTTTCCAGCATCCAGGCGGAGACTCCGATGCCGAGCACCGAAATGACTGTCGCCGAGGAAAAGAGCGTTGCGTAGCCGAACTGGTCGGCAAGGTAGCCTGCGATCGAGGTACCGATCAGATAGACGACCAGTTCGGCGCAGCTCAGGATCGTGAAGTCCGTGCCCGGCTGATCGTCCGAAGAGGACGCCATGAAGAAAGAATAGATGGCGACCAGTTCCATGTAGCGGATCAGGGTCTGGGCGGCGGAGGCCGACATGGCAACCGCGACTCCGGGCCAGATGCCGAAGGCATTGAGCGCGAAGGCGAGAAAGCAGAGGCTGCGAAGCCCGCCAAGCAGAATGAGCGTCGCCGTCAATCCCGCCTTGCGGATGATGAGCGCGGCGATGACTGCGCCGAGAAGTCCCGCGGTTGCGGCCGCACCGCCGGACAGATAGCCGATCCAGGCGGTCGCCACCTTGCTGTCGACGAGATAGGCGCCTTCCATGCCGCGCACGAGACCCTCGCTCGCGCGGTAGGTGAGGGCGAAGGCAAGGATCATCCAGGCGTTCGGCCGCCGGAAGAAGCCGATAAGGCTTGCTCGCTTTCGGCTTTCTTGCTTTCGCGAGGTCGCGTCCGGGCTCTGCTCAACCCTGTCCTGCATCCAGATTGCCGCGACGAGCGGCAGCAGGGACAGGCCCGCGACCAGCAGGATCGTCGGCTGCCAGCCGATCTTGTGAAAGAGGACCAGCGTCAGTGTGCCGCCGACGATGACGCCGAGAGCGACCGAGCCCGCCTGCACCGCATTGCCGATCGGCCGCGTCCTTCCGGTCAGATGCCGCACCGCATAGCCGTCGGTCGCGATGTCCTGCACCGAGGAAAGAAGCGTAATGCAGATGCCGATCGCGAAGAGTGCGCCGGCTTCGTGAGGTTCGAACAGGGCCATCGAGGCGATGCCGGCACTGACGAGGAGCTGCGTCGGCACCACCCAGCCGCGACGGTGGCCGAGATTTGGCCAAAGCGCCCACCGATCGACCAGCGGCGCGATCGCGAACTTCAGCACCAGCGGCAGCATGAGAAGTGAGAACAGGCCGATCGCGGTGCGCGATGCGCCGCTCTCGCGCATCAGAGGCGGCAGCGCCACGAGCAGAAGGTACGTCGGGATCCCCTGGGCGAGATAGAGCCCGCCCAATACCGCGTAAAGTCTTCCGGCACCTTGCACGGTCGTTCGTTCCCCGACCGCTGGAGTAGTTTGCATAATGGTCATTGCAGATACGTCCCTTGCGCGCGGCGCCGAGCATTGGAGATTGCTCCCGTCTGGCGAATTCCAACCGCCGTTTAAACAGGAGTATTTTTCTCATCTTTAAATCTGCGGGCCGCGAAAGGCTTGGATGGGAACGAACCTGATTAAGACAATTGCGAACGGGCGTTTTTAGACCGGTCGGGAAACGAGCCGGTGCCGGAAAAACAGCGGAACTTTACCGTCGATGCCCGGTTGCACCCTGTCGAGCACCCGATTTTTTGGAGGAATGCGAGATGGCTACAAACATTAAAGACGGAAAGACCGCCAAGAGCTCGAAGGGCACTCATGGCGGAAATCGCGCCGGCGATCAGGGGAAAAAGGACGACGTCAAGAAAAGCAGCCAGTCGGCCGGCAAGGATCCACATCGGGGCAGCAAATAACACGCGTCTACTGCATGTTTCCTTAAATCCTATCCGATTTTAAGGATAAAAACATGCAGCACTCAAAGTGTTACAGCGCCTTCACGCGTCTGATAAGACGCGCGGCGCTGTAAAGGGCGTTTACGAGGATGGGCTAAGCGCACGCCTTTGTCGCCGGCGCTCGAGCGAGCGTGCGCTCCGACGGGCGATTCTAAGCTCGGCGAGCGTCGGCTGCCACCAGCCGCGGAAATGGTCGCTGAGGGCTGCCTCCCGACGGGCAGGCCAGGTGGCGATAAGCTCCGCCAGCGTCGGCAAGCGCCAGGTTCCCCAGACATAGTCGCGGTCGGCTTGG